>CALYSG010000020.1 GCA_945485605.1 uncultured Clostridia bacterium | reverse complement strand
TGGAATAGATTTTCTCCGTTTGTAGCCTCGTGCTTTGCCTGAACCGCTCCGCACTTTTCGTTGTAAGCAAAGTATTTCAGAGCCTTCATAATAAAATCGGAGGGAATTATCTCGTCGCTGTCAAGTATCACGAAATAGTCATAATCCGTTCTGCCCTTAAGATAGTTGTTGATATTTCCTGCCTTATATCCCTTGCGATCAGAGCGACGCACGACCTCGATATTTTTGTTCTGTACGACATAACGGTCTATCTCCCGTATATATTCGGGATCGCTGCTGTCGTCAAGGATAACTGTTTTGAAATTCGGATATTTCTGCTTTCGGCATACGGAGAGAGCTGCGGCATTGAAGTCGTTGCAGGTGCAGTATAGAAGGAGCACGCGCGGGGCGTTTTCCGGGTCGACCGATATTTCCTTTATATCTTTGTACCTTGAGAGCATACGCTTGCCCATGACGGCGTAGGCGATCGAGAAGGTAAAGTCCTTTATGCTTCCGAACCAAAGAACGGCGAGCACTAGAGTATTGATCGCCAAAAGCGCAATAATGAATCCGCGTCTGACAGGTGAAAAGCTTCCGAGTCCGTCAATCACCGCGAAAAACGAATAACCGAGCAGGGCAAGGCAACAAACCCATGCCGCGATTATAATAATGTAAAGCGTTGGTCTTTTTTTCATAAACATCCTGTCCCTAACGGACAGCCTCCTTTTCGTTTGCTGTTACTACACATATAAACATCGCCGGCAGCTGTCTTGTCCACGAAAAATGGAAGAAATCTTTTTTGCTTTTGAAGGAAGGGAACTTTTTTTCCGTTGATTTCCGGAAATAGATTTATTTTCCGAAATAAAAAATACGATCGGGGAGGGAAATAATGGATCTTCATAAAAAAACCGAATATGCGCTTTCCCTGATTGCGGACGGCGATGATACGGGTGTAGATCTTCTTTACGGATGCATGGGAAAGGTCATGTTGACCGTCGCGCTCGGAGTGCTCGGGGATCATTATCTTGCCGAAGATGCTGTTCAGGAGAGCTTTCTGCGAATCATAAAAAATATAAATCAGTATAAGACAGGCACGAACGCTTACGCTTGGGTATGCCGTATAGTGAGAAACACGGCGATTAATATGGCGAAGAGTGAAGGAATTCGTAAGACCGGGACGCTCGACGAATTTTCCGCGGTCGCGGACAGCTGCAGTACGGCAGAAGAAGCTGTCTCACGTGTTCTTGTCGAGAGCCTTATGAATTCGCTTCATCCTCCGATAGTCAGGGAGATGATATATATGAAATATTTTCTCGATATGACAGTCCGAGAGATCGCGAAGGAGATCGGAAAATCCAAATCATATGTATCTAAGGAGATAATAAAAGCCGAGGAATCAATGCGAAGAGCTCTCGGCGATGCGTGGACAAAATAAAGCTTTTTCCTGTTACTATGATTGAAGAGGTGCGATATGAAGAACAAAAATGAAAAGGACAGACGGCTCGATTCGCTTTTTTCTGATTATATGGAGAGCGGCGAGTCACCATCCGTAAATGTAACATTCAAGGCAAAGGAATACATCAGAAAGAGCATGGCAAAGGCAACCGTCGCGGAGAGGGCTGCAGTTACCGAAACGGGAGAGTCGGCGATATCGACCGACGGTGCGTTTGGGCATCGCCGGATCGCAGCGTACTTCGGAGGCTTTCTTGCCGCAATAGTGATTCTGACTGCCGCTATACTTATAGGCAACGGAAGGGGAGGTGTCACACCCGGAGATGACTTCTTACAATCGGTCATGTCATCGGAGATTGCTTCTCTTGAGGTCAAAAAGGCGGAGTATTCATCGAAGGAATTCATGCCCTTTATTGACGGTGCGTCGGTCAGTGAATACCGTGAGTATTATGAGAAGGAAAATAATAACTCCGGAGATGATGAGGGCAAAACGGTCGCATACTATGTGGAGTATACTGTTGACGGAGTGAAAACGCGGCTTTATGTAAAGGAAAGCGGTGTGCCTGATTCTTCGGGAGCTTTCCCGGATCATAGCGCGCCATCGGCAGAGGTTGGTATTACGCATAAGATCTCCGACGGTAATTCTTCCTGCTACGGATTTTCCCGCGGCGGATATGTATACTACTTTGAGTTTACGACGACCGACAAAAAGGCGGTCGATGAGATCGTCGGTAAGATAAAAAAGAGCTTCTGAATCAAAAGATCAGCCCCGCGGCGTATTCGCCGCGGGGCTGATCTGCGTTGCTGTTATTCCTGACAGTTTCCGTCCGCAATTGGTTTTATTCCGAGATGTTCGTAGGCAAGGCGCGTCGCGCACCTTCCTCTCGGGGTTCGAGAAAGGTATCCGAGCTGAATAAGATATGGCTCATAGACGTCTTCAAGAGTTATTGCTTCTTCACCGACCGTCGCCGCCAGAGTCTCAAGCCCGACGGGACCTCCGCCGTAGAATTCGATTATGGTTCTGAGCATCCTTCTGTCTGTCTCATCAAGCCCGAGCTCGTCGATCTCGAGCCGGTCAAGAGCATAGCCGGCGATCTTTGCGTCGATAACTCCGTTGCCGGTTACCTGCGCGAAGTCGCGGACACGCTTCAAAAGGCGGTTTGCTATGCGCGGTGTTCCCCGTGACCGTGAGGCTATGGCATATGCTCCGTCTCCGCTTATCTCGATCCCGAGTATCGTAGCGCTTCTTGTGACTATGGAGGCAAGCTCCTCCGGAGTGTAGAGATCGAGCTTGAGCATCACTCCGAATCTGTCACGGAGCGGGGAGGTGAGCTGACCGGCACGTGTCGTAGCACCGATCAGGGTGAAGCGCGGAAGGTCTATTCTTATACTTCTTGCGGCGGGACCCTTGCCGATAATTATATCGAGTGAGTAGTCCTCCATTGCCGGGTAGAGTATTTCCTCTATCGAGCGCGAGAGCCTGTGTATCTCGTCAATGAAGAGCACGTCGCCCTGATTCAGGTTTGTGAGAAGCGCTGCAAGGTCGCCCTGACGCTCGATCGCAGGTCCGGAGGTTATTCTGATATTCACTCCCATTTCTGCGGCGATTATGAACGCCAGCGTCGTCTTTCCGAGTCCGGGAGGACCGTAGAGAAGAGTGTGATCGAGCGATTCGCCGCGACGCTTTGCGGCTTCGATATAAATTTTCAGGTTTTCCTTTACTTTTTCCTGACCGATGTATTCGTCGAGCTTCCGGGGGCGGAGTGACTGCTCTATTTCGGTGTCGTCGGGACTGTATGAAGAGGATACTATTCGGTTTTCAAGGTCAAGCTCGTCCTGCATATCAGAGTTGGCTCCTTTCTTTCATTATTCGGAAAAGATCATCCGCGCATAAGGCGCTTTGTTGCCGCCTTGAATATTTCCTCTACCGACATATTTTTCGTGTCGACGCCGTGAAGCGCCGAGAGAATTTCGGATCTCGTATAG
Source organism: uncultured Clostridia bacterium (assembly GCA_945485605.1). GTDB lineage: Bacteria > Bacillota > Clostridia > Oscillospirales > CAG-272 > RGIG3994. Next base: position 13,498 of record CALYSG010000020.1, on the reverse strand, counting down.
CCTACGACCGAGAGAGCCTCTATCGCATCTGAGAGGTTTTCGCTCGAAGTCACCGAAGCTCCCGCGCTGTCGGGAAGGGAGGGAACATCTGCAAAAGACATATCGGCGCCGAGCTTGTCCTTAAGCTCAAGGATTATCCTTGCGGCGGTCTTTGCCCCGACGCCGCTCGCCTTTGAGAGAGTTTTTTTGTCCTCCGATGATACGGCAAGAGCAAATTTTTCGGGTGAGAGATATGAAAGAATGCTTATGGCGACCTTCGGACCGACACCCGAAACTCCTATCAGAAGTCTGAATGCCGACAGCTCTTCCTGCGTGAGGAAGCCGAAAAGCTCGATCCCGTCCTCTCTCACAGACATATGGGTGAAGAGCTTTACCTGAGAGCCTCTTGACGGAAGCCCATCGTGCGTTGTCTGACTTACTGTCAGCTTATATCCGATCCCGCAGGCGTCTATCACGGCGAAGGTCGGCTCGTTTACTTCAAGTGTTCCTTTAATATAATAGTACATCAGCTGTCTCTCTTTTCGGTATCCTCAATCGTTTCGGCGGGTTCGGCTTTGGGAAGATCGTCTGCTTTAAGCACGGTATCGTCGGGAAGGTGTTCTGCGGGGTCAAGATTTACGTCGGCGGGGACTGTCGTGCCGCGCGGAACGGTGATGACCTTTTTTTCCTGTATTTCCGAGACAGAGTCTGTCTGTGGAGGGGCTTCGGAGCTGTTTTCTTCCTTGCCCTCGCTGTCTTCGGATGCTCTCGTGTCATCCTCCGGTGCCGTAACGGGGACGGTTATCGGCATAAATACTTTGCCGAGGAAGATATTGAGCTTCTTTTCAAATATTATTATGAGAATAAACAGTATGATGCCGAAGAGCGATACGGCAAGACCGACCGTAAATGCTTTCGGACGGTAGGTCAGCTCGACCGTGTGTTCGCCGCCGTCTGCGATATTGAATGCTATGACGGCGCCGTCTGTCGATTTCTCGCCAAGGGATTCGTCTCTGAATATTCCGCGGATATCGACGCGCTTACCGTCGACCTTTACCTGCCAGCCATTATCGAAGGGGATAGAGGTGAAAACTGTCGTCGCGCCGTCTGTCGTGATCTTTCCGGTAAGGTGATCGTCAGTGTAACCCTCATCGATAACGAGCTGAGATCCGGAAAGCTTTTCCATCGCGTCCTTGAATACAGTGCGGTCAAGGTAGTAGAAGAGCGGAACGCCGTCGGTCACGTAAAGATTTGAGGTTTCAAGCGTAAGGGAGACATTGTCGGTCATACCCTCTCTGAGGGCGCCGAGGAAGAGAGATCTTTCAGATCCGCCGCCGTATACCTTCCCGTATGATCCCGCGGGAGCCGAGAAGCTGAATTCGCGCTGGAATTCGCTCGGCAGATAGAAGAATACGTACTGTGTCGATACCTTGCTGTATATGCTTTCGTCTTCATTTTCTTCATCGTCGTATTCGGGATATTCCTCTTCTCCATCCGTGACAGCTTCTATTTCTTTTATGATTTCTTCAGGGGTATCAATGAAGGGCATCTTAAGCTCGAATCTGACATAAGCCGAGGAGGTATCCCCGACCTTCTGATAATTTGTATACGGGTACTTGTAGTTTGATGTCTTTGACGGGGTGCCGTGTGTTTTCGTTACGCTTCCGGTCGAGACGGTGTAATCGTTCAGAGGCTTGAAGACTTCTATCGGTGTGTCGGAACCGAGCATGGCGGTCACCACCGCGTTAAGTCTTTCATACGGATTCTGATAATCTTCAAATTTTATATCGTCGACAGATGAACTGACCGCATATCCGAGTGCCAGAGCCGTAAGGTTTCTGTAGACAGTGTAATAATCGTCCGAGTAGTATTCCTCATAATAACCGAGGTCGGCAAACATTTCCTTAGCCGCCCTTGCCTCGGCGTTTGATTCGTCCTGTGCCGAGAGGATATACTTGACTCCGAGAAGCGAATCCGACACAAGATTCCCCGGGAAGTACCGTGTTTCATGAGACTTACCGAAGTATCCCATATTCTTGAGGAATCTTATCGTTGTGGCGTTGAGAGTTGAGGTCGAGCTTGTCATGCCGTGAACGTTCAGCGCCATATTGTCGTTTGCCTTGCGATGTGAGGCCTCTTCAAGACGGTAGAAGGACACGTCACTGTCTTGGACCGCATTTACCGTTTCACGGAGCGGGTCGAGTGAGTTGTGATAGGTAGTGTACTTCGTATATACGACATCTGCTCCGAGGTCAAGACAGTTGCACAGACCGTTACCGAAAAGCTCGGCGGATATTAGGACCGCAAGTATAAGGGCGACGTTTTTCGGCTTTTTCGCGTGCTTCATGGCGCATAGCATTATGAGATATACTCCGACGCAGAGGACAGACAGCCAGATACATTCAAGGTTTAAGAGCTTACCGACCTCGTGATCACGATGATAGCTGCTGTTCCCGAGAATGAAGGTGGAAAACTCGGTCTTCTGTGCCACCGCGAGGAGGACGAGCATAGTTCCGGCACTGAAGAAGAGAACACCGGAACGGACTCTCCGTATCTCGATTATCCCTTTGTACGCCATGACGAGCAGTACGAAGCACAGCATGAAGCTGTATCTGTAATTGAGCCAGTTGGGACGCTGAAATCCGTGCCATACGAGGTCGACGGGACGGATAAGAAAGCTCAGCAGGAAGAATGCCACGAGAATGCCCGAGCATATCTTTTCCCTTGCCGAATACCTCGGGTTGCAGAAGAACACCGGGATAAGCAGTACCGTGAGCATGCCGCAGTAGACGAACGGCAGACCCTCCGGTCTTACGGTATCATAGGAGCAGGGCAGGAACTTTACAAACATATCGAGAATGTCGAAGTTTGTCTTGAAGCTCCAGTTTGTGGTGGAGAAGGTCGTTTTGCCGAAGGTGAGCGAGTAGTAGGCAGTCATAAGAATGACCGCCGCCATTGCCGCTGCAAGTACCGAGAAAAAGACAAAACGCAGAAACGATTTCGCAAAGTGTACTTTCTCACGGTAGGGATTGTTCTGACCTTTTTCGTTGCGCATGAAGTAGTAGAAGAGAAAATACGCCACGCAGTAAATGCAGACCATCCAACCGATATAGAAGTTACTTACCAGTGTGAGGGCGAGAAATGCGGTATAGAGCTTGTAGTGCCCCTTTTCGATAAGTCCTTCAAGTCCGAGCGAAACTATGGGGAGCCAAATGACGGCATCGATCCACATTGAGTTGTGCTGCTGGACGATGCAGTATGCCGACAGCGCATACATAAGCGAGAAGGTAACGGTCGTCACCCTGCTGAAGGTCGGTCTTTCCGAAAAATGACGGTGCAGGTAGAACCCGAAGGTCAGACCGCAGAGCCCGGTCTTGAGAAGGAATATAGTCAGCAGAGCCTCGAGTATCATCTTCTGCGGGAAGAGCGCCACTATATAGGAGAAGGGGCTTGCGAGATAGTAGGCGTACATTCCGAAGAACTCTCCTCCGAGAGCGCGGCTGAAGGAGTAGAGCATGCTCATATCGCCGTAGACGGCGTTGCGAAGTCCCTCATAGAAACTGACGTACTGACCGTTCAGATCGAGTACGAGTACCGAACCCTCTCCGATCGGATGAATGCCCATAGAGGCATATATCAGGTACATTATGACTACGGGAATAATGAAGGCGAAGCAGAGATAGCCGTATTCGCGGAAAAGCTGTCTGAACCTCTCCTTTCCCTTGGGCTTGTCCCCGAGCAGGGGAGCCGAGACGGGTGTAACTGACGGAGCGGGAATTACCTCCTGCGGCGTTTCCTTAACGTTATCATTCATCATTCGTTCGAGCCTCTCTTTCCGAAGACATTCGGGGCAGACGTATCCTTTCTTTTTCGCAACATATTTCGCTCTTGTAAGTTTCAGCAACCTATGTATTATGGGGCTTCCGCATTCGATGCAATGTTCGGCACCGTTCTTTTTACTGTTCTTGCCCATTAAAGTAATCCTTTCCCGCCGTTATTCTTTTGAGGACGGAATGACCCGTTTTACCGCTTTTTCAAGCTTTACGCGTTCAAGAGTCATATCTCTTCCGCAACGAGTGCAGACAATGCGAACCTCGCTTCCGCTTCTGATAACTTTGAAAAGCCGTGAGCCGCACGGGTGCGGCTTCTTAAGTTCAAGAAAGTCATCTGCCGAAAAACGTATTATTTCCACGGGGAACTCCTATTAAAAAATATATATATTTATTATACCACATAAATTGAGCCTTGTAAATCCGTAAATTAAATTTACTTTTTGCTTGCAATAGGGCTTCCGATGTGATATAATATAAGTATCAAGATCGGAGGATTGCTGATTGAATACCGGTGAAAAGATAAAAAAGCTTCGTACCGACAAGTCCATGACCCAGTCAGAGCTTGCGGGAAACAAAATTACGAGGAATATGCTGAGTCTTATCGAATCGGGTGCGGCTGTGCCCTCTCTCGGCACGGTAAAATATCTTGCCGAGCGGCTGAACGTTCCAGCGGGAATACTCGTTTCGGATGACAACGATGAGTTCTTTTATCGCAAGCTTGTCGGAATGGAGAATATAAAGAAGGCTCTTGTTTCGGGGAATTACCGTATATGCCGCGAGCTTTGCGATTCGCTTGATCCCGACGGCGGCGACGATGAGATAGCTATGATACGCGCTTCCTGCTCACTCGGAATAGCCAAGGAGGCGTTCTCGGACGGACAGCTCCGTACTGCCTGTGCAGAGTTTGACGAGGCTTCTGCGGGAGTTCGCAGGACTGTATACAATGTGAGGTACATAAGTGCCGAAGCAGAGGTCTACTGCCGTTATATGCGAAGCATCTCCCCGTCTCTGTATTCTGAGAGTGCTGACGGAGATACTTCGGAGGCACTTGCCTTCGGGGATCCGTTCTGTGTATATGCGACGGTGCTGAGATATATTTCTTCGGGCGATTCGGATGCCGCGGGAAGGCTGCTTCCTTTCCTCGGAAAGGGATTTTATCGCGAGCATATAGGTGCCAAGCTCGGAATGCTGAGAGGGGATTTTGCCGGGGCACTCGCCGAGCTTCGTGCTCTTCTCAACGGTGGTGAGAAGGTCGGGGCGCCGGTCATGTACGACATTTTCCGCGATCTCGAGATTTGCTGCCGTGACGCGGGGGACTTCAAAGGTGCTTATGAGTATTCGGGGGCGAAGGTCGTGATGCTTGAGAGACTGCTTTCGGAGGTGGACGGTTGATGAAAAAATACTGTGCTTTGCTTTTAGCGGCGGTCACATTGATCCTGACGCTGATGTCCTGCTCGCCGGCGGGGGCGGACGGAGGGGACTTCAATGCGGGCTATCCCGTTTCTCCGGATGAGCTCCGCAGGTACAGCGAGGAGCTTTCGGACGGAGTGCAGACTTCGGCTCAGCTTCCTGCAGAGCCTCCGAAGGGAAAGATAGTTTACTGGACTGCGAGCGGAACGGTGTATCATCTTTATCGTGACTGCGGACACATTTCGTCGGCAAAAGAGGTTGAGACCGGTACGGTCGGCATGGCGAAGAATGCGGGGATCGGAAAATTCTGCCGTACCTGTGCAAAAAAATATGCGGAGGAGAGCTCGGAAAACTGATATGCCGGATACAACAGTTCTGATAAAGCCCGCGTCGGGAATGTGCAATATGAGGTGCCGATATTGTTTCTATTACGGCGGCGATGGACACAGCAACGGGATCATGAGTGACGAAACGCTTGAGACCCTGATAATGCGTACCTTTGAATACGCAGGATCGGACGGCAGAGCGCACGCCGTGCACCTTGCCTTTCAGGGGGGAGAGCCGACGCTTGCGGGGCTTGAATATTTTGAAAAGGTCGTCTCGTTGGTCGGAAAATACAATTTGCGCGGGCATAAGGTTAACTACGCCGTGCAGACGAACGGGCTTTGCATAAACCGTGAAATGGCGGAATTTTTCGCCGAGAAGAGGTTTCTTGCCGGAGTGTCGCTTGACGGAAACCGCGAGATTCACGATATGAACCGTCTTGATGCGGCGGGTCGCGCGACCTTTTCGCGGGTAATGAAGACCTTGCGCCTTTTTGACGACGTCGGAGTCGAATACAATATCCTTTGTGTGGTTTCACGCGTGACGGCAAGACATCCGTCGGCGGTTTATGACGGGCTGACCGGTGCGGGCTTCCGATATTTGCAATTCATACCATGCCTTGACAGAAACGGCGGGGGATTTTCGCCGGATCCGGATACATACGGTAAGTTCCTTTGCACCGTTTTTGACAGATGGTATAAAGACCTATCGGCAGGAAAAAACATAAGTGTCAGAGATTTTGACAATTACGTTTTGAGGGCAGCGGGAAGGTCGCCCGAGATCTGCACTATGCGAGGCGTATGCGGCTGTTACTTTACTGTTGAGTCGGACGGGAGCGTTTATCCTTGCGATTTTTACGTTACTCCCGAATGGCGGATGGGGAACGTCGCGGAGATGAGCTTTGCCGATATGCTGTCTTCAGACACGGCGAAGCGCTTTATATCCGAATCGACCGCTCACCCGTCTGAGTGCAGACAGTGCCGCTGTTACGGCTTCTGCGGATCGGGTTGCCGCAGTCTGCGGGATTCTGACGGCAAGAATATATTTTGCGAGTCGTATAAGCACTTCTTCGATCACTCATATTCAAGAATATCTGAGCTTTCGCGCCGATTTTTCGGTCGTTGATTTAATAATTCAGATGAAAAAAGCACACCCTATATAAAAAATATAGGGTGGTTTTTTTATGCTTGAGGAAAAAAATACCGTCGGTGAAAACGTTGATGCTTACTATTTTCATCAGGGAACGGCTACACGTATCTACGAATATCTTGGGGCACACTTCCTTTTTGAGACGGAGGGAAAGTATCGTTATGCCTTCAGAACCTTTGCCTACCGCGCAGAACGTGTCGAGGTAGCGGGAGACTTCAACTCATGGGGAGCCCTGCCGATGAAGAGGATAACCGAAAACGGTATCTGGGAGGCGATATATGACAGTGAGATACCCCTTGACGGTATGAGGTACAAGTACCGTGTAGTGTCGCAAAACGGTGCGGTTCTCAAAGCCGATCCGTATGCACAGTATTCCGAATGGGGCAGCCGCACGGCGTCTATCGTGAGGAGCCGGAGCGAATTCGAGTGGCACGACAGAAAATTCATGTCGGCGAGACGTGCTGTTTTTTCGGGTAATACAAAGTATTTTTATCCCGCTCCCATGAATATTTATGAGGTCCACCTCGGATCATGGCAGACCCTTGACGGTAAGAGCACGGTCAACGGCGACGCATATCTAAACTATCGCGAGATAGCCGACAGGCTCGTGATATATGCGCGTGAGGCGGGATTCACTCATATCGAGCTTTTACCGATCACCGAATTCCCATACGACGGCTCTTGGGGGTATCAGGCGACGGGGTATTTCGCTCCGACATCGCGCTTCGGCACTCCCGACGATTTCAGGTACTTCGTAGATACTCTTCACCGCGCGGGTATAGGCGTTATCCTTGACTGGGTGCCTGCTCATTTTCCGAAGGACAGCCACGGACTCTACCGCTTCGATGGATACAGGCTCTATGAATATCAGGGAGATGACCGTGCCGAGAACGAAAACTGGGGAACCTGCTTTTTCGATGTAGGTCGTCCGGAGGTGCAGTCTTTCCTTATTTCGTCGGCGCTTTTCTGGTTCAGGGAATTTCATATTGACGGTCTCCGCGCCGACGCGGTCGCGTCGATGCTTTACCTCGATTACGACAAGCGTGGCGGGGAATGGACACCGAATATATACGGAGGAAACGAAAATCTTGAAGCTGTTGCTTTCTTCGGAAAGTTGAACACGGCGGTTTTTGCGGAATTTCCCGATGTGCTTATGATCGCCGAGGAATCGACGGCTTGGCCGCTTGTCACTCACCCCGTGAGTGAGGGAGGACTCGGTTTCAACTTCAAATGGAACATGGGCTGGGCAAACGATATGTTCGACTATGTCTCGACCGACAGCTATTTCAGAAGCGGGAAGCATGGCGAGCTGACCTTCTCGATGATGTATGCGTTTTCCGAAAATTTCATACTTCCCGTGTCGCACGATGAGGTCGTCCACGGAAAGAGGTCTCTTCTTGACAAGATGTTCGGATCGTATGGGCAGAAATTCGCTACTATGCGCGTTTTCCTTGCCTATATGATGACTCACCCGGGCAAGAAGCTGATGTTTATGGGCTGCGAATTCGGGCAGTTTGCCGAATGGGACTATAAAAATCAACTCGAATGGTTTATGCAGGATTTTGAGGCTCACGCAAAAATGAAAAAATATTCATCCGAGCTGAACGCCTTTTACCTCTCTCATTCCGAGCTTTGGCAGATAGATTTTTCATGGGACGGCTTTGAATGGCTTTTGTCCGACCGCGCCGATGATTGTGTCATAGCCTTCGTAAGGAAGGGCTGCGACGGTGGTGAGCTTATATGTGTGATGAATTTCTCGCCGGTCGGATATAAGAATTACTGTATCCCGATCGGCGGGAGAACAGGCTATTACAGGGAGATATTCAACAGCGACAGTGAGGATTACGGCGGAAAGGGCAGGCTGAACCGCGGGCTTTTCGGAGGTGAAGAGGCGGCGATATTCCCGGATATTCCTCCTCTTTCGGCTCTGATATTTGAGAAGATCAGACCTGACGCTTCCACGACGACCGAGGCTGTTATCAAGGTGGAGAAGGCAAAATGACAGCTGATGTAATGAAGAAAAAGTGTATAGCGATGTTGCTCGCCGGGGGGAAGGGAACGAGGCTCCGTGAGCTTACATCGGAAACGGCGAAGCCGGCGGTAGGCTTTGGCGGAAAGTACCGGCTGATAGATTTCCCGCTTTCGAATTGCGTTAATTCCGGGATCGATACGGTAGGGGTGTTGACGCAGTATCAGCCGCTTGAGCTCGCTGCCTATATCGGGAGCGGAAATCCGTGGGATCTTGACCGAGTTAACGGCGGTGTGACCGTTCTGCCGCCCTTCAGAGGGGCAAAAAGCACCGACTGGTATCGCGGTACTGCCGATGCAGTGAGAAAAAATCTGAATTTTGTCGATCTTTATTCTCCCGACTGCACCCTGATCATTTCGGGCGATCATATCTATCGCATGGACTATTCGGATATGCTTGAATTTCATATAAAGAACGCCTGCGCATGCACTCTTGCGGTCATTCGTGTAGAAAAGGAGGATGCGAGCCGCTTCGGGGTGGTTGAAACAGGTGAGGATATGCGTGTGAGGGGCTTTCACGAGAAGCCCGATAAGCCTTCTTCCGATATGGTGTCAATGGGAATTTATATTTTTAATACGGATAAGCTCAAAGAGTATCTTTCCGACCCCGATGTCTGCGATTTCGGAAAGGATCTGATCCCAAAGATGCTTGAAGCCGGAGAGAGGCTTTTTGCCTACCGCTTCACGGGATACTGGCGCGATGTGGGGACGGTCGGAAGTCTATGGAGGGCTAATATGGATCTTCTCGGAAATACACCTGCCTTTTGTCCGGGAGATCACCCGAAGATCCTTTCGCGCCCTATGCAGAGGCCCGCGCAGTTTGTAGGCGAAACGGCGGAGATAACCGATTCTCTGATAAGCGACGGCTGCCGTATTTTCGGAAAGGTCAGCGGATCGGTGCTGTCGGGCGGAGTAACGGTCGAGGCGGGAGCGTGCATTACGGATTCTGTTATTATGGAGGACGCTGCCGTTGAGGAGGGGGCGATCGTAAGGCGCGCGATCGTAGGCAAAGGTTGCGTTATCGGGCGCGGATCCGCGGTCGGAAACGCAGACGGAGAGCCATCTCTCATCACAGTAAGTCTGACCGATGCCGGAACGTCTGACGGTGGTTCGGCTTTTGCATATCGCGATCGGCACGAGACTAAAAAAACGTGAAAATCACGTGCTCACATTCTTGCCAAAAGCTTTTATATGTGATAAAATATTTATATATTTTGGCAGGAAGTGAAATCATGAAAAAAATATTGAGAGCGGCACAGCTCGTACTTGGCGGAAGCGGAAGTGGACACCTGTCGAATTACAACAGCTTCACCGATGAGGGCGATATCAAAAAGCTCGTCGCGGTATGCGAGAAAGTGTGAGGTCGGCGTGAACAGGTATAAAAAACTTCTCTCGGATACTTTTATATACGGAATAGGCACTTTCGCGTCAAAGCTGCTCGTTTTTTTCCTGACAAGGCTGTACACAGAGTGTCTGACCGAGGCGGAATACGGCAAGGCTGACCTTATCACGAACATGGCTAACCTGCTTATCCCTCTTGCCGCCGCGGGGCTCTGCGATGGGATATTCAGGTTCACACTCGATTCCGAAACGGATAAGCGTTCGGTCTTTACGACGGGGATCGTGATGCTCGCGGCGACAGGGGGAATATTCGCGGTACTCTCTCCGCTGCTTATGCTGTCCGAATATTTCAGAAGCTACGCGTGGCTGATAGCAGCCTATGTTCTGATGTCGAATTTTCACTCTGCATGCGCGCAGTATATCCGCGCGTGTGACAGGACAAAGCTATTTGCAATTCAGGGGATACTGAACACCTGTCTTACAATAGCTTTCAATCTTATATTCTTTCTCGTATTGCCCGACTCAAATATACTCAACGGCGTCTACGGCTATGTGCTCTCGATAGTGCTTGCCGACCTGCTCGTCGGTCTCTTCCTCTTTATTTACGCCGGACTTTGGCGCGACCTCGGTCTGAAGTATTTCAGCCGCCCGCTCGCTTCATCGATGCTGAAATACAGTGTCCCTATGATCCCCACGGCGATCTTCTGGTGGATCACGAATGTCTCTGACAGGTATATGGTGACGGCGTTTCGCGGAGAGGCGGAAAACGGGCTTTACACCGCTGCCTATAAGATCCCGACCGTGCTGACGCTTGTTACGGGAGTATTTTCAGAGGCGTGGCAATTCTCGGCGGTCAAGACCGAAGACCCCGAGGAGAGGTCGAAATTCTACACGAATGTTTTTTCAGGCTTTCAGGGACTGATTTTCGTCGCGGGTTCTCTGATAATTGCTTTTGCACAGGTGTTTGCTGCCTTACTTTTCGCAAAGAACTATTTCACGGCATGGAGTTTTATCCCCGTGCTCACTCTCGCAAGCGTTTTTTCGGGATTTGTAAACTTTCTCTCGAGCATATATCTTGTTAAGAAGAGGAGCGTCAAGTCCTTTCTCACGGCGATGATGGGGGCACTGACAAATATTTTCCTGAATTTCCTGCTGATCCCCGATAGCCTTACGCTTTTCGGGTTTACGATACCCTGCGTGGGACTCGGCGCGCTCGGCGCGGCGCTCGCGACCGCGGTCAGCTATATTGTCGTTTTCATAATTCGCGCCGCCGATACGCGGAAGATGGTGCGCTTTGACCTTGGAGTGCTGAGACTTATAATAAATTCTCTGATACTGTCGGCGCAGGGGGCGTGCCTTATGTTTTCGCAGAGCCTTGTTTTTACCGTCGTGTCGCAGACAGTCGGCGTTGCCGCGATGGGGCTCGTCAATTTCAGACCGCTTCTCAGCACGGCAAAGGGCATACTTGGCGCGCTGAAACGGAAAAAATCCTGAAAAAATCCAAAAAATCGGAGAATAGCTATTGCAAAAGGAAAAAAAGTGTGTTATAATACACTTTGTCCGTGCTATCGGACGATTATAGGACAGTCCTCTGCATTATATTGCTCAAGCACGAATGTCCGTGAATATAAGGAGGGCCAGAATGGATCTCATTAAGGTTCTTACAAATGAGCAGCTCAAGAAGGATGTGCCCGAGGTTGAGGTCGGTAACACGGTTCGTGTTCACAACCGCATCAAAGAGGGTAACCGCGAAAGAATTCAGCTTTTCGAGGGCACCGTCATCGCGAAGAACGGCGGCGGCATATCCGAAACGTTTACCGTAAGGCGTGTTTCCTACGGTTGCGGCGTGGAAAAGACTTTCCCGCTCCATTCCCCCAATGTTGTCAAGGTCGAGACTGTCCGTTGCGGTAAGGTCAGACGCGCAAAGCTCTACTACCTCCGCGGCAGAGTCGGCAAGGCTTCAAAGGTCAAGGAAAAAATGTAATAACACAAAAAGAAGCGTCGTACCGTATAAACGGGACCGGCGTTTCTTTTTGTATTTCCGCTCTTTTTCCTAAAAAAGGCAACCCGCGATCCTGAATAAATCCTTGCCTCGGAAGTCAATAATTCTCTTGACGGAACACCGTCAGGGGAGCCTGTTTATGTATTATAATAAAGTGGAGATCTGCGGGGTTAATACCTCGAAGCTGAAAACACTGACCGACGAGGAGAAGCGCGAGCTGCTTAAAAAGAGCAAGGAGGGAGACAGCGAGGCACGCGACCGTCTTATATACGGAAACCTCAGGCTCGTTTTGAGCATAATTCAACGTTTCAACAATCGGCGCGAGGACCTTGATGACCTCTTTCAGGTCGGATGCATCGGACTTGTGAAGGCTGTCGACAATTTCAATCTCGACCTTGACGTAAAGTTTTCGACCTATGCGGTGCCTATGATAATAGGTGAGATAAGGCGATATCTGCGTGACAACAACGCGATAAGGATCAGCCGGTCAATGCGCGATACGGCATACAAGGCACTTCAGGCGCGTGAGGAGTTTATGCGGGATAAGCAATGTGAGCCGACCGTCGAGCAGATCGCCGCGATGATCGGAGAAAAGTGCGAGAATGTCGTTCGCTCAATGGAGGCGATAGTCGACCCTGTATCGCTATATGAGCCGGTTTACAATGAGAACGGGGATTCGATATACCTTATGGATCAGTTGAGCGATACAAACTCTTCCGACGAGTCGTGGCTTGAGAGCATAGCTCTGCGCGAGGCTATGAAAAAGCTGAGCGAAAGAGAACAGACTATCATAAATATGAGATTTTTCAAGAACAAGACGCAGATGGAGATAGCCTCCGAGATCGGAATATCGCAGGCACAGGTCTCGCGCCTCGAAAAGGGTGCGCTTAACCGTATGAGAAAACAAATATGAAGAAAAAAGGTCTCCGGATGACCGAAGACCTTTTTTTGCTGTTCAGTTGAGCGACGCTACGATGTTGCGTGTCCAGTCGAGCACCTTCGACTTTTCGTCGTCGGAGAGCTTCTTGCCCGAGAAGAGTCCGATGTCCATGTTAAGAGACTCTCCTACGATCTTCGCTCCCGCGGTGGTAAGGTATTCCTTCACCTTTGCAAGGCCGGCATCGTTGCCGTTGTGAATGATAGCGACGTTTTGCGCTCTTGCCTTCGTGAGCTCGAGAAGGAAGCGACGGAGAGTGTCGTCGGCATCGCCCTTTACCGAAAGGGCAAGGATCACGAGCCTTTCGTTGTTGCAGGAATAGGCGGGTGGAATAGTGTCGACGGCGTTGACGGAAAGCGTGTATTCGGCTTTGATAAGCTCGGCTGCGGATTTCAGCTTGCCCTTTTCGGGGTAGTAAAGTATGCGCATTTTGATAGCCATAATAATATCCTCCGGATAAAATATGGGGGTCATATACATCCACACCATACTCAA
>CALYSG010000019.1 GCA_945485605.1 uncultured Clostridia bacterium | reverse complement strand
GGTGTCGTGTTTATTGCCGCGGTGTTCGGCAGAACGGGCATTGCCGTAGGGGCGGGTATAGTTATACTCGTAAGCCTTTCTGTCGGGATAGTCTTTTCAGTTATTTCGCAGAGGCGCATAGAGTCTATGTCGGGATATTCGCAACCCAAGCTGAGGGTAATACGCGGCGGAGAGCTTTTCCTTGCCGACGCACGTTGCCTTGTTCCCGGCGACCTTATAATCGTCGGTGAAGGAGATATCATTCCGTGCGACGCAAGGCTCGTCTCTGCCGACCGCTTCAGCGTACGGGTATTCACGGGAACTGAGGAAGGCGGATATGTGAGAGTAAATCCCGATGCCGCGGCGGTATATGATGCCGATACTGTTCTGCCGATACATGAACAGCTTAACATGCTCTATGCCGGCAGCTCTGTCATAACTGGTGAGGCAAGAGCCATTGTAGTTGAGACCGGTGAATATACCTATATTGGCGCACTGGACGGAGGAATGCCTTTGAACGACCCTTCGGCAAAGTCTCCGATTCTGCGTGAGCTGAGAAAATTTTCGCGCACATACAGCCTTGCCGTTCTGCTTATGATAATTCCTTTGACGGTTATCGGTATACTAACCTACGGACCGTCGTCGATGCTCAGCACTTTTATGCTCGTTCTGTCACTCGCGGTGTCATCTCTCGGTGAGACTGTTTACGTAGCGGGAAATATTATAGTAGCGACGGGCTTCACTCATTGCGCGTCCGGCAACGGAAAGAGCGGCGGAGCAATGATAAAGACTCCCGAAGCCCTTACCGATATTGCTTCGACCGACAGACTATTCCTGCTCGGCGACGCGGCGATCACCGACGGAAAGCTGCGAATAGTTTCGGCTTATGCCGGTTCGTGTGAGCTTTCGGGACACGAGCTCTTCGACGGAAGGCTTATGACAGCCGCCGAGAGCCTTACGCTCGTCGGAGCGGCGGCGCTGAAGTATCCCGTTGCGGTAGGCTTTGCCGACAGTGTGTTTGCAGAGGGAACGGAGGATTTCTGCGTCCGTCTCGGGGTTGACAGAAAGGCAATCTCGATCCGCGCAACTATACTTGACTTTTCGGTTGAGGGAGGCAGAGTCAGTACAAGAGTCAACGACGGAGGTACTATAAGGACTATCACGGTATCCGAAGGAGATGAGCTTCTCGGCGAATGTAACCTTGAACGCATCGGCGGAGGCTTTTCGGAATTCGACATTACGAAGCACTACAAGGCAGAAACGGCTCTCGGACGAATGACGGAGCTCGGGTGCAGAAGTCTCACGGTCATAAGCGTTTTGCCTTCGGGGGAGCGGATATTTGAGGGGATTTTCGGCTACAAGACCGCCGTCAGCAGAGATGCGAAGAAAAAATGCGCAGAGCTGAGGGCTGCGGGCGTTCTTCCCGTTCTTTTCCTTGAAGGTGAGACGAGGCGTGAAGTCATGCTTTCCGAGGAAGCGGGGATAGTTTCGTCGGCGGCGGAGATCGCCTTTGCTTCCGAATGCAGGAAGGCGGGGATCCCGATCCCTCCCGCCGAGGGCAGATACAAGGCGTACCTCGGTTTTTCGCGACAGGAAATATGTTCTTTGACCGCGAAAACCAGAGAGGCAGGACATATTGTTACCGTGTTCGGTACGGGTCCGTTCGATATTACCGTTGCGTCACGCGCAGATGTTGCTGTCACCTGCGACCGTGCCGATTACGGCACCGGTAAGGACGATGTGGAAAAGCTCGAGACATCCAAGCCATCCGGAAAGGGAACGAGCCCCGATGGTGCTCAGATACTCAGATATGAATCCGATGTATTGGTCAAGCGTGCCGGACTTCGAGGCGGAGGACTTGAGGGACTGTTAAATGCTTTTGCCTGCGCGAGAAATATAAATTACGGACTTCGCGGAGCTGTGACCTATCTTCTGATATCGCAGGCACTGAGACTTTCATTTTCGATCCCCGCGATCCTTACGGGCGCATCGGTCTTCAGCCCGGTACAGCTTCTTTATTCCGGGCTTATCATGGATTTTTGCGCAATGCTCATTTTTGCAAACGACCGTCCCGATGTGAGTACCATGGCAGGAGGCTACCGCCCCGTGACGCTGAAGACACCGCTCAGAGAAGACCGCGTCGCGCTTATAAGTGCCGGAGCAGCAGGTCTTGCCGGAGCGCTAATTGCCGTACTTATGGAGCTTATCGGCGGAATAAAAACTGGGGGAGCTGCATTTATCGGACTGATGCTCGCGCAGTATATCGCGTTATTTACGGTGAGATCGGGTAAGAGAATATTTGCGAAATTCACTCCTGTAAGCGCGATAATCACGGCGGTGTCTGCTCTTCCGGTCCTCGTCTTTTCGCTTATCGGCGGGCTTTCGGAAATCACAGGCATGCAGTGGTCGCCTGTCTCGCTCGTAATAATTTTCGTCGTTCCGACAGTATTTTTGTTGCTGTATCATACGCTACGCCGTAAGAAAAGGAACGGCACGTCGGAAAAGTAAAAAGTAAAAAAAGTCGTGCGGTAACGTCATGCACAGTCAGCCGTCATTTGAGGATCAAATGACGCCGGCACGAAATATTCCTCTCAGTCATAAGACTGCTTTCCGTGAGCGGAAACGGAATATTTCAAAAGCCAAGTGCAGACCGAATCCGCACGGCTTTTTTTCTTTACGGTATATAATGTGACAGAATTCTCGGCTCCGTTGGTGTATAATGCCGTTAACACGAATGACGGAGTTTTAAGGATATGGGACAGACTGTTTACGGAGATCTTCTGTTTCTGATAAATTTCAGCATGGACTATCTCTGCTTTTACATAACCGCGAAGCTGCTTCACAGAAATTTTCCGAGGATACGGGCGCTTCTCGCCTCGGCGGTCGGAGGAATATATGCGGTTGCGATACTGTTCTCGGGCTTTGTGCCGCCGCTCGAGCTTGTATGCGATATAATCGCGGGGATACTTATGTGTATTGCCGTCTTTGCCGGGAAGAAGACGGGGTTTTGGAAGTTTATGCTATGCTCGCTGACCTACGTAGGCGTTTCTGCGGCGCTTGCGGGGCTTATGACGGCGATGTTCAACCTTTTGAACTCACTCGGATTGCCGCTCGGTTCTCTTGAACAGAGCGGGGACGGTATGCCGGTATGGCTTTTTGCAATACTTGCGGCTGTTTCGGGGGCGGCGACTCTCGCCGGCGGAAAATTCTTCAGAAAGAAGCAGAGTGAGCGCACTGCGGACATTGAAATAAGCATAGGAGGCAGGTCTGTGAGGCTTTCCGCGATCTTTGACAGCGGAAACCTTGTACGCGATCCGATGAGCGGCAAGCCGGTTGTAGTAGCAGATATCGACAGTCTTTCGGGTGCACTTCCGGAGGCTCTTGTAAGAGCCGTCAGAAAGAATGACGCATCGTTTCTTGCAGCATTGCCCCCCGACAGTGCAAGAAGGCTCAGACTTGTCCCTTCAAAGACCGCCACGGGTAGCGGTATGCTTTATGCAATGACTCCGGATAGGCTTACGGTGACTCTGCCCGGCGGGAAACCGCAGGATGTCGACGCACTTTTTGCGCCGGTCAATCTTAAAGGCGGTGCATCGGGCTTTCAGGCACTTTTGCCGCCCGAACTCGCGGTATGATCAAATTAAGATTAAGAGGAGGGCGTATGAATCCAATAGTTTTTTTAAAACGTATTTTCGGAAAAGTTTTTGCTCGCCGCGGTGAAAAAAACGGACTTTTCTATGTGAATGGCCCCGACGTGCTTCCCGCGCCGCTCTCATCCGAGGAGGAAGCCGAGGTCATCGGTCGGCTTGATACCGACGAAGACGCAAGGCCGTTTCTCGTCGAACATAATCTGCGCCTTGTGGTTTATATAGCGAAAAGATTTGAAAACACAGGCGTCGGTATAGAAGATCTCGTTTCGATAGGCACGGTTGGTTTGATAAAGGCAATAAATACCTTTCATCCGGAAAAAAACATAAAGCTCGCGACCTATGCTTCGAGATGTATTGAAAATGAGATACTTATGTATATAAGAAAGCGCAGCCCCGCAAAATGCGAGGTCTCGATAGACGAACCGCTGAATATTGACTGGGACGGCAACGAGCTTTTGCTGTCTGACATTCTCGGATGCGAAGAGGACAGCGTTTCATACGAGCTCGAGAGACGTGAGGAATGTCGCGTTATCCGAGAGGCAATAGGGAAACTCTCGGAAAGGGAACAGCTTATCATCGGAATGAGGTTCGGACTCGGGGAAAACCGCGAGATGACTCAGAAGGAGGTCGCAGATATGCTCGGCATATCGCAGTCCTACATATCAAGGATAGAAAAAAAGATCATCGCTCGCCTACGGCGCGAGATCGCGGGGAAAATATGAAACATAAAGGAACACTCACGGCAAGAGTGTTCCTTTTCTATTGCTTTGTTTTTCTGAATATCGCGGAGAATATGCGCTTGCGGATCTTGGCGGGAGGTTTGACTGCACTTTCCGCTTTTCCGTCGAGGACCTTGATCCCGCCGTTTTCGTCAGGCTCGGCAATCACCGTGAATTCGGCATCATTGCCGTTTATCATAAAGCTCTTTTTCCCGAGATCGACCGATGTACGGTACTTATCCTTGATATTGAAGTTGTTAAATATTATTTTAAGAACGTGGTCTCCGTCGTTTACCCAGAACGTCCTGTCGCTGTAAGCGGTCCCGAGCATTATCCTGTCCACATAGACAGTAATCGAGTATTCGTTTCTGCCGTCTCTGACTCTTTTTTCGAGATCTTCGCCAAGTCTGAAATTGATACGCATTTTGTAAGACATTGAAGAATCGTCCGCATAACACCCTTTATTACCGATTATACTCTATTTATCGACAATTGTCAATATGTAGGGTATATTTTATAATGTGATTAAAGAGGTGATTGCAGTGATAACCTATGAGCCTTTTTATGAAACGCTGAAGAAAAAGAATATCACAACATACAAGCTGGTAAATAAATATAACATCAGTCGAAGCCTTCTTGACCGACTGAAGCATAATAAACCGATAAGTACCGTGACGGTAGATGACCTTTGTCGGATACTTGACTGCCGTGTCGAGGATATTATGAAATATTCGGAATAAAAATTACAAAAGCTCTTGACATATAGGTGAAAGTGTGGTATAATCCTTAAGTCAATGAAGCAGAACGATCTCCGTTCTCACCGTACCGCTGTGCGCGTACGGTATAATATGAACGCCCGAAGGGACGTTTTGTAACACGGAGGTCTATGCTTTCCGTGCTTTTTATTTTATTTGGAGGTGAATCCCGATTAGCACAAAAGAAATGCTGGTCAATGAGGCCATCAGATTTCCGCAGGTAAGAGTCATCGGGCCCGAGGGCGAGACTCTCGGCATCATGAAGAGTCACGCTGCTCTCGAAATGGCGTACGATAAGGGACTTGATCTCGTCCTTATGGCGGCGCAGAGCGATCCGCCCGTCTGCAAGATCATGGATTACGGCCGTTTCCGCTTTGAACGCGACAAACGTGAAAAAGAAGCGAAGAAGAAGCAACAGATCGTCGAGCTTAAGGAAGTTCAGCTTTCTTGCCGCATTGATGTCCACGATTTCGAGACAAAGGCGAGAAATGCTGTGAAATTCCTTCAGCAGGGGAACAAGGTTCGCGTCGTGCTCAGATTCAAGGGCAGGGAGATGAGCCACCAGGAGATCGGTAAAGAGGTGCTTGACAAGTTCCGCGACGCAGTTTCGGAATTCGGTACGGTCGAGAAGCCTCCGGTACTTGAGGGCAGATTTTACAGCATGATCGTCGTACCGGTCAAAAAGTGATCCGATTCATATTCGGTAAGCGGTTTCGCCGCGGACTGTAATGATATAAAGAAACAGAAAGGGAGTTATTTGAAATGGGAAAGGTCAAAACACATAGAGCTTCTGCCAAGAGATTTTCCGTAACCGGCACCGGCAAGGTCAAGATGAACCATGCGGAACACCGTCATAAGCTCGGTAAGAAGGATCAGAAGAGAAAGAGACACCTCCGCACTGCGGACTATGTTGAGGGCAAGATGGCTGCCAACATAAGAAGACTTATCCAGAAATAATCGGTAGGAGGAAAAGAAGATGGCAAGAATCAAAGGTGCGCTCATGACGCGCAAAAGAAGAAATAAAGTTCTGAAGGCTGCGAAAGGCTACTGGGGTTCAAAGAGCAAACACTTCAAGATGGCAAAGCAGGCCGTGATGAAGAGCGGAAATTACGCATTCATCGGCAGAAAGCAGAAGAAGAGAGAGTTCAGACAGCTTTGGATCGCAAGGATCAATGCACAGGCAAAGCTCAACGGCATGAATTATTCTACCCTTATGCACGGTCTGAAGAAGGCCGGCGTCGTGCTGAACCGTAAGGTCCTCTCCGAGCTGGCTGTTTCCGATAAGGAAGCGTTCGCGACACTTTGCAATCAGGCAAAGACAGCGCTCAACGCCTGATTTATTTCAAAAACCCGGTCTTTGCCGGGTTTTTGTTATACTGATCACGAATAAAATGAAATTCAGAGATGAGATAATTACGTCAAAGAGCAATCCGACTGTTATGAGAGTACGCTCTTTGACCGAGAAAAAATACCGTGATGAGTACGGACTTTTCCGCACGGACGGAGTGAAGCTCGCCGCCGAGCTCTTTTCGCATGGGATCGTGCCCGAATTGGTGCTTTTTAAAGAGTCGTCAAAGGAAAAGATACTGTCTCGGATCGGGGAAAAATTTCCGGATTGTGATGCTGTTGTACTTTCTGATGCGGTTTTCGACCGTGTTTCGGAAGAAAAATCGCCGGAAGGTATCATATGTGAGGTAAAACATCTTGACAATCACGGAAAAATTGCTACAATAAATAAGGCTACGCTTTTTTTTCATGTGAACGAGCGTATCATTCTGCTCGAGTCGGTGCGCGATCCCGGTAACCTTGGGACGGTCATAAGATCGGCGGCGGCACTTGGCGCGAACAGCATTATTATCAGTTCGGATTGCGCGGACATATATAACCCGAAGACGGTCAGAGCCTCTATGGGGGCGATTTTCGGAATAAATGTGCTTACAACTGAAGATCTTGCCCTTACCGTCACGGAATTGAGGAAGGCGGGAAGAAAGGTTTTCGCCGCGGCGCTTGACCGACAGGCCATGGCGCTCGACCGGGTGAGGCTTGAAGAGGGTGACTGCTTCGTTGTCGGTAATGAGGGGCACGGGCTATCGCAGGCAGTGCTTGACGTTTGTGATGCAAAGGTATTCATTCCGATCTCGGTCGGGGCGGAATCGCTTAACGCGGCGATAGCCGCGTCAATACTTCTCTGGGAGCAGAAGAGGCAGCTCGGATAAGAACTATTTTGGAGGTGTCGGTATGATTGACGAGACAATTTATTGGATCTGGCTCGCGGAACGTCTTGGCGCGGCAAATAAGCATGCGCAGGAGCTCCTGAACAGGTTCGGATCGGTTTTCGAGATATACCGAGCCGATGAGGAACAGCTCACGGGCTTTGACCGTGACGGAAACGAGAAATTCGGCGTTCTCACCGACAAGAGGCTTGATGACGCCGAACGCATACTTCACGTGTGCGATAAACAGAATATTGAGATAATACCGATGAATGACGAGAGATATCCATCCCGTCTTCGTCAGATACAGGATCCTCCGATAGTGCTTTATGCGAGGGGACTAATGCCTCAGTTTGACCGACTTCTTTGCATTGGGGTGGTCGGAACACGCAAAATGAGCGAATACGGCTGTCATTCGGCGTATAAAATATCTTACGGGCTTGCATCGGCGGGTGTTATCACCGTCAGCGGTATGGCACTCGGCGTCGACAGCATCTCGGCGTGTGCCGCACTTGCCGCAGGAGGTCACACGGTTGCAGTTCTCGGAAGCGGTGTGGACAGACCTTATCCTCAGCGACACAGACTTCTTTACGAGGAGCTTATACGCCGCGGAACGGTTCTGAGCGAGTATTCGCCGGGATCGGCTCCGACAAGGTATACGTTCCCGCAAAGAAACAGGATAATCAGCGGTCTGTGTCAGGGGACTTTCATAGTCGAGGGCGATTTTGACAGCGGAGCTATGATAACCGCACGCGATGCACTTGTACAGGGGAGGGAGCTTTTTGCCCTTCCCGGGAATGTCGGCTCGCCGAATTCAAACGGAACTAACGCGCTTATACGAGACGGCGCGCATCCCGTTCTCAGAGCTGAGGATATACTCAACGAATTCCTTCCGCTTTACGGAAAGGTCACGGATCAGATAAGGCTTGCGGCTGTGAAAGACCGCTGTGAGCTCGACTCAAAAGTACTGCAAAGATACGGAACGGTTCCGGATTTTATGATAGGCAAGACAGAATCCGAATCGCGCCCGACCGACAACGCCGTGCCTGCCGCGGCGAAGATACGCCATACCGGATATTCAAAGGTGCCCGAAAACAGTCAGGTGCCCGAAAAAACGCAGAAGAACACTTCCGCGCATGAAGCCGAAGTGCCGAAGCCCAAGCACGCGAGGAAGCCGGACGGATCCGAAAAGGTCTTTGAGACTCTCGATCCGAAGCTCCGCACGATATATGCGGCGATGCCGGACGATGAAGCGGTATCGACCGATAACCTCCGTATCGAAGGTGTCGGTGTAGGGGACATCATTGCGGGACTTACTATACTTGAACTCAAGGGACTTGTCACCGGACTTCCCGGCGGCATGTTCTTAAAGAAATAAATCGTTAAACTCTTTATTTTTTGATTGAAAGGTAATCAAATGGCAAATCTGATGATTCTTGAGTCGCCCTCAAAGGCGGCTACTATAAAGGGGTATCTCGGCTCGGGATACCGTGTGATAGCCTGCAAGGGGCATTTCCGCGACCTGCCGAAGAGCACACTCGGAGTGGACATCGACAATGGCTTTGAGACTCACTATATAAACATACGCGGAAAGGGAGACCTTATCAAGGAGATAAGGAAAGAGGCGAAGAAGGCGAACAAGGTCTTCCTTGCGACCGACCCTGACCGCGAGGGCGAGGCTATAGCATGGCATCTTGCAACGGTGCTCGATATTCCGGTAGAAAAGACTCTTCGCGTGACTTTCAATGAAGTTACAAAGAAAGCGGTCCAGGCGGGAATAAAGGCTCCCCGTACCGTCGATATGAATCTTGTAAATTCGCAGCAGGCGAGAAGGATACTTGACCGTATCGTCGGATATAAGCTGAGTCCCGTGCTCTGGAAAAGGATCAGAAACGGTCTTTCCGCCGGAAGAGTCCAGTCGGTCGCGGCAAGGATAATCGTTGACCGCGAGCAGGAGATACGCGATTTCAAGCCTGAGGAATTCTGGCTTATCGACGCAAACCTTCTCACCGATAACGGAAAGAGCTTTTCTGTACGCTTTTTCGGCGATGAGAGCGGTAAGAAGCTGCATCTTTCAAATAAAGAAGCTGCCGATGCCGTCCTTCACGCGACAGAAGGCAAGGATTTTGCTGTGACCGATGTCAAGAAAGGTGTCAAGCATAAATCCCCGGCACCGCCCTTTACGACGTCGACTCTGCAGCAGGAGGCTTCAAAAAAACTGAACTATCAATCCTCGCGTACTATGAAAATAGCGCAGGAGCTTTACGAGGGCGTTAATGTCGGTGCCGTAAACGGGGGTGCCCAAGGTCTTATAACCTATATGCGTACCGACTCGCAAAGGATCTCCGCCGATGCTCAGGAGGCTGCCCGTGAGCTTATCCGTGTCAAATACGGAGAGGAATACTGCCCGACGGTCCCGAGAACCTTCAGATCCCGCAACGGCGCACAGGATGCGCACGAGGCGATAAGACCGGTCCGAGTCGACCTTGAGCCGGCGCAGATAAAGGAATATCTTACCCCCGAACAGTACAGGCTCTATAAGCTTATCTGGGATAGATTTGTTGCGAGCCAGATGGAGTCGGCGGCGCTGTCTACCGTGACGGCTGACGTTTCCTGCGGCGGATATATGTTCAGAACGAGCGGCTATACCGTGACCTTCCCGGGCTTTATGTCGGTCTACGAGGAGACAGTCGAGGAAGGGCAGTCTGCTGACATCGATGAAGAGAAAAATCTAAAACTTCCCGAGCTTAAGAACGGAGATGTACTGAAAGCTGAAGCTATAATCCCGAGCAAGCATTATACCGAGGCGCCTCCGAGATATACGGAAGCCTCGCTCGTCAAATTCCTTGAAGAGAAGGGGATCGGAAGACCGAGCACCTTTGCGGCGATTATCTCAATAATCCTTGACCGCGATTATGTACGCCGTGACGGAAAAACGCTTGTGCCGACACCTCTCGGAGAGGCGACCACTGAGCTTATGAAAAACGAATTTCCCGATATCGTAGATTATAAGTTCACTGCAAATATGGAAGACAGCCTTGACGATATAGAGAAGGGACAGCTCTCGCTTGAAAAAGTGCTGACCGATTTCTGGGCTGACTTTGAGAAGGAGCTTGAGAAAGCCGAGGCTTCCGACGCCGGAAAGATTGCGATCCCCGCAGAGGAGACCGGTATGATATGCGAAAAGTGCGGAGCAAAGATGGTTGTACGTACCGGTAAGTTCGGAAAATGTGCCGCCTGCCCCAACTATCCGAGATGCCGTAACACAAAGCCTTTGGTAAGCGAAGAGAAGCTCACCGAAGCGCAGGTCGAGAAAAAGCCTTCTGCAGAGAAGCCCGAGCCGAAGAAAACAGGACTTAAGTGCGAGCTTTGCGGTGCGGAGCTTGTGCTCAGAACCGGAAGATACGGTAGCTTCTACGCCTGTTCGCGCTTCCCCGAATGTCGCTATACGAAGCATATAAATGAAGAAACACCGGGAAAATGTCCGAAGTGCGGTGGCGGACTTGTCAAGCGCCACGGAAAGTCGAGAGCGTCGGTCTTTTATGGCTGTGAAAACTATCCGACCTGCGATTTCTCGACGTGGGATATTCCGACATCAGAGGTCTGCCCGAAATGCGGAAAGACCATGATGCGTAAGAAAGGCAAAAATCTGATTGTCTGCTCAAATAAGGACTGTGGCTACGAGCGTGAGTTACCCAAGGAAGAGACATCGGGGAAAGAAAAATGAGCAGTAAAAGTATTACCGTTGTAGGTGCGGGGCTTGCCGGCTGTGAAGCCGCATGGCAGGCACTGCACCGCGGGGTGCCGGTAACTCTTGTTGAGATGAAGCCCCTTAAATTCACCCCGGCGCATCATTCGGAGAAATTTGCCGAGCTCGTCTGCTCTAATTCTCTCAGAGCCGCGGCACTTTCCAATGCCGTAGGTCTTCTGAAAGAGGAAATGCGCCGCCGCTCGTCTCTGATAATGGAGGCTGCGGATGCCACGCGAGTACCTGCGGGCGGAGCGCTTGCCGTTGACCGTGAGCTTTTCTCGGAGTATATCACAGAGAAGCTACGCGCCTGCCCGGATCTTAAGATCGTCAATGCCGAGTGCGGCAGCGTCGATCCCGATGAGGTGACCGTTATAGCGACGGGACCTCTTTCATCGGAAGCTATGACCGATTTTATCGGCACACTCGGTTGCCGTGGGCTTCATTTCTTTGATGCCGCCGCGCCCATAGTCGAATTTTCATCGGTCAATATGGAGAAAGCCTTTTTCGCATCACGATATGGCAAGGGTGACGCAGACTATATAAACTGTCCTATGACGCGCGAGGAATACGGGCGCTTCTATAACGAGCTTGTCTCGGCGAAGGAAGCCGAGCTTCACGATTTCGACCGTGAGGCTCAGAACGGCAAGGATGAGCTTACGGTTTTCGAGGGCTGCATGCCGGTCGAGATAATGGCAAGACGGGGATTTGACACTCTTCGCTACGGTCCTCTGAAGCCGGTAGGGATAACCGATCCGCGAACCGGTACCGAGCCTTATGCCGTCGTTCAGCTCCGCAAGGAGAACAACGAGGGCACGATGTATAACCTTGTGGGATTTCAGACGCATCTGACATATCCCGAGCAGAGAAGAGTCTTCGGACTGATCCCGGGGCTTGAGAATGCCTCATTCGTCCGCTACGGGACTATGCACAGGAATACTTACCTTGATTCTCCCGGATTCCTTGACGATACCTACGCGGTCAAGAACAGAAAAAATCTCTTCTTCGCCGGTCAGATGACGGGTGTCGAAGGCTATATCGAGTCGGCGGGATCGGGGCTTGTCGCCGGGACTAATGCCGCACGGCTTGTCCTCGGAGAGGAAAAGCTGATATTCCCGAGAACAACGGTGCTCGGAGCGATGGCGGCATACGTAAGCGGCGGAGGTATCGGAAGGTTCACTCCGATGAATGCCAATTTCGGCATAGTTGAACCTCTCGGTCACCGCGTAAAGGGCGGTAAGACCGCTAAAAATGAGGCTATCGCAGAAAGGGCGCTCGAAGCCCTTGCCGCTTTGCCCGAATAAATCCGAAATACAGATCAGAAGAAATACAGCAGATGAGAATTATAGTAGATGCAATGGGGGGAGATAACGCGCCGCTTGAGATAATCAAGGGCACGATCGCCGCATCCAAGGAGTACAACGCCAGCTTTATCCTTGTCGGTAATGCCGAAAAGATAAAGAGTATAGCCGCCGAAAACGGGTTCGATCTTCGCAGGTTCGAGATAGTAGATACCGATGTCTCGATCACGATGGAGGACGATCCGCTTTGTGTCGTGCGCTCGAAAAAGGATTCTTCCATGGCGGTGGCACTCAAGCTCCTTGCGGAGGAAAAGGGTGACGCTGTGGTCAGCGCCGGCAATTCGGGCGCGCTCTTCACCGGAGCTTCACTGATCGTCCGTAGGATAAGGGCGGTAAAGCGTGCCGCGATCGGTGCGATCCTTCCGTTCACACCGCCGGTCTTGCTTCTCGACTCGGGGGCGAATATCAATGTAAATGACGAGAACCTTGAACAGTTTGCCGTTATGGGCAGTGCATATATGAGAAACTGCTACGGAGTGATGAAGCCCCGTGTCGGGCTTCTGAACAACGGTAGCGAGGAATGCAAGGGTACCGAGCTTCAGCTCGCGGCGTATAAGCGTCTGTCAAAGAACGAAAATATCAATTTCATAGGAAATGTCGAGGCAAATCAGCTTGCATTCAATGTTTGCGATGTTGTCGTGACCGACGGATTTTCGGGGAATATTCTTCTTAAATCGATAGAGGGAATGGGAAAGCTGATGATCGGCGAGATGAAAACCCTGTTCCTTGCCTCCAATGTCTCGAAGCTCTCGGCTCTGCTCGTCCGTAAGGGCGTCCGCGAGCTTAAACACAGGTACGACAGCACCGAACACGGAGGTGCACCTATTCTCGGAATCTCAAAGCCGGTCATAAAAGCTCACGGCTCGTCGAATGCGAAGGCATTCAAAAACGCTATAAGACAGGCGATCTCCGTCGTCTATACAGGTGTGACATACGATATTGCACAAGAAGCGGAGGGATTCGAGAGAAAGATCCTTGAAGAGCGTAATGCAAAGCACGAAAAAGACGGTGAGAAAAAAGATTAAATATAAATCTTGCAATCTATCTGCCTTCTGAGGCTTCAGCTCTTTGCACGGCAGAGATCTTGCCCGCAGGGCATGCCTCAATTTCGCAAGAAAGGAACCTTTCGCCAAAGCGAAAGCCATGGTAATAAATATGAATAAGTTACCGAAAAAAACAGCCGGGCTTGAAGAAAGGCTCGGACATAAATTCAAAGACACGGAGCTTATCCGCACCGCGCTGACGCACTCTTCCTATTCGCATGAGCAGAGAATAAAGCACAACTTTTGCCGTTGTAATGAGAGGCTTGAATTTCTCGGTGACTCGGTGCTGTCGATAATCGCGAGCGAGTACCTGTTTGAGAGCTTCCGCGACCGCGACGAGGGCGATCTTACCAAGCTGCGTGCCGAAATAGTATGCGAGCGTGCGCTTGCCGGATACGCCGTCGAGATAGAGCTCGGCGACTACCTGCTTCTCGGCATCGGAGAAGAAAAGAACGGCGGACGGAAGAGCAAATCGATACTTTCGGACGCATTCGAAGCCGTTCTTGCGGCTGTTTACCTTGATTCCGGTGAGAACGGCAAGGCGGAGGTATCTAAGTTTCTCATGCCTTTCCTTGAAGCCGAGGTAGTAAAGACCGAGAAAGCAGGTAGAGGTCATGATTTCAAGACTCAGCTTCAGCAGTTCATACAGCAGGACAGCTCTGCGGAACTTGAATATGTTATAGTTAACGAGACGGGGCCCGACCACTGCAAGACATTCGCGGCTGAGGCGCGTATGGGCAGCAACATAATAGGCAGAGGAGAGGGAAAAACCAAGCGTGAGGCAGAGCAGATGGCAGCGAAGGAAGCGCTTGAGCTTTTCGGAAACATATAAAAATAAAAAATTACCGGCGTCCGCAGATGCGGACGCCGGACTTTTCTTTATTGATTTTTGTTTGCTTTATTTTTTGCTATGCTTCTCTGAATGAGTTTCACAAGCTCGACAATCGGTATGACCGAGATCGCAAGTCCCATAGCCACAAGGTATTCGATCCAGTCGATGTTTGCAAATCCGAAGAGATGCGCGATCGGAGGAACCTCTATTACCACGAATGTAAGAACAAGCGACGCAAGCATTCCGGCGTAGAGGAATTTGTTGTGCGAGCGGAGCGTGAAGATCGAGCCGCGCTGCGAGCGCATATTGAACGAATGGAAGATCTCAGCCATCGACATTGTGAGGAACGCCATCGTCATTCCCTGCATATGTGCCGTGCCGCAATTGGGATCGAAGAGAAGTCCTTCCGTGCTTCCGAGGAAGTAGGCTATCAGAGTCAGTGCCGAAACGAGAAGCCCCTGATATACCATATCAAATCCGAGACCGCCCGAGAATATGCCGTCCTTGCTCGAACGCGGAGGCTGTTTCATAATGTCCTTTTCGGCAGGCTCGACACCGAGGGCGAGAGCCGGGAAGCAGTCGGTTATGAGGTTGATCCAAAGCAGGTGAGGAGCTTCAAGTATCGTGAAGCCCATCATGGTCGCCGTAAAGATCGTGATGACCTCGCTCATATTCGACGATAGCAGGAACTGTATCGCCTTTCTTATATTGCTGTATATCATTCTGCCTTCTTCGACGGCATAAACGATAGTGGCAAAGTTGTCGTCACCGAGAACCATATCGGCGACGTTTTTAGTGACGTCGGTACCCGTGATACCCATACCGACTCCTATGTCGGCAGCTTTTATTGAGGGAGCGTCATTGACTCCGTCACCTGTCATGGCGGTTATCATACCTTTCTTTTTCCACGCCTTGACGATCCTGACCTTGTGCTCGGGCTGGACACGTGCGTAGACCGAGTACTTATCTATCTTCTTTTCAAGCTCCTCATCGGAGAATTCGTTGAGCTCGGCGCCGGTTATAGCTTCATCGGCGCTCTTTATGATACCGAGCTCCATAGCGATCGCCACGGCGGTGTCCTTATGGTCGCCGGTTATCATTATCGGGCGAATACCGGCACCGCGGCATTCCCTGATAGCTCCGAGGACCTCGGGGCGGACGGGATCGATCATGCCGCAGAGTCCGACGAATATCAGATCCTGCTCAAGTATGTCTGAGCTGTATTCTTCGGCAGCGGGTTCTGCGTCGAGCGGTCTGTAAGCTGCCGCAAGAACGCGGAGCGCCTTGTCTGCCATAGCCTTGTTCTGACCGAGGATATCCGCGCGGTCGGCATCTGTAAGCTCTTTTACCCCGTTTTCGGTGAGGATCATCGTGCAGCGACGCAGAAGCTCATCGGGAGCGCCCTTCGTGTACTGAACGAAGCCGCTTTCGGTCTTGTGGACCGTTGTCATCATCTTACGCATCGAGTCGAACGGAATTTCTCCGATCCTCGGCTGAGAAATCAGAAGCTCGGGCTTTTTAACCTCGTTTTTCGTTGCGAAGTTCACGAGTGCACACTCTGTCGGTTCGCCGACCGCATTTCCGTCCTCACCGGGCTCGGCGTCGTTGCAGAGCGTCATAGCCGTTGCGAGAAGGTTTTTGTCAGCCGAGAAATATTCGATGACGGTCATCTTGTTCTGTGTGAGCGTCCCCGTTTTGTCGGAGCATATGACCTGTGTGCAGCCGAGTGTCTCGACCGCAGTGAGCTTTCTGATGACAGCCGAACGCTTCGACATCTTGGTAACGCCTATCGAGAGAACTATGGTTACCACAGCGGCAAGTCCTTCGGGTATGGCTGCAACGGCAAGGCTGACCGCAACCATGAAGGAGGGAAGTATTACATTTGGGAAGTCTATACCGTGACCCGCGATAGATCCGCGAACGGCTCCTACTATAAATATGACTACACTGATGCCGATAACTATAAATGTGAGGATCTTGGAGAGCTGGGCGAGCTTCTGCTGAAGAGGAGTCTTTTCCTCGGCGACTTCGGTGAGAGCCGTGGCGATCTTGCCCATTTCGGTGTCCATGCCGACCGAGCAGACTACAGCTTTAGCGCGCCCGTAAACGACCGTGCTGCCCATATAGACCATATTTGAGCGGTCGCCGAGCGGCACGTCGCCGTTCTCGCCCGCCTTGACGGCCGCGGTGTGTTTATCTACCGGAACCGATTCGCCGGTCAGAGCCGCTTCTTCGCATTTCAGCGAATTTGACTCAATGATCCTCGCGTCGGCGGGGACCGCATCGCCTGCTTCAAGTATTATAATGTCACCGATCGTAAGTTCCTCGCTCCTTACCGTGACCTGCTTCCCGTCGCGCAGGACCTTTGAGGTAGCGGCGGTCATTTCTTTAAGTGCGTCGATGGCTTTTTCAGCCTTCGATTCCTGGATCACGCCGAGTACGGCATTTAGGATGACGACAAAGAGAATGATGAAAACATCGGTAGGAGCTTCCTTGTTGACCGCAGAGATCACAGCCGAGATGCCGGCGGCGACGAGAAGAATGATGATCATAGGATCGGCAATTTGCTTAAGGAACCGCATTATAAGCGGCGTTTTTTTGCCCTCAGCGAGCTTGTTTTTGCCGTGTTCTCTGAGCCTTTCTTCGGCTTCGGAAGAGTTCAGACCGTCTTCGGTGGTTTTTAGCTCCGAAAGCACATCGGACTTCTCTTCGAGG
>CALYSG010000018.1 GCA_945485605.1 uncultured Clostridia bacterium | reverse complement strand
GCATTTTCGTTCCTTCGTACATATCGTCAGAAAAACGGCTTGATCTCGATTATAGTCTGCCCCCTCCAATCGAGTGGTCTTTCGTTTTTTCAATTCTTCCGTAATATCACCCATTCCTTTATAACACAAATCGGCAGAGAAAACGATCTCTCTGCCGATATTTTTGTGCTTGCAAATTTCTCCGTTAAGGACAACAGAGAAAACTTCAAAATTTTTATAACTTATCCGGATTAAAGCCCCATGCAGTAAGCGCCGAAGTCGTATGCGATCTTCGCGGCGTCCGCGCGGAGGGCGTCCGGCATATCATTCATGAACTCCTCCGAGCTGAGAACGAAGTCGCCCTTATATCCCGTGTCGCGGAGAACCGGAACGAGCTTTTCCCACTTGATATTTCCGACAAAGGGGATCAGGTGCGCCGTCCTTGCGTTGCTCGTGTCATAAACGTGAGTAGCACGTACAAGCCCTCCGGCACGTCTGAGAGCTGCCCCCTGATCGGCAAACATCTGATGCGCGTGACCGAAATCCCAGCAGACGCCGGCGTTAAGATCCCCGAACGAGTCGGTCAGAAGGATCAGATCGTCAACAGACGTGCAAAAGGTCCTTGTCCAGACTGCCATATCCAGCTCGTACATATTCTCGAAGACTATCCCGGTTCCGCGCGACGAGGCTGACTCGGCAAAGGGAAGGTAGAAGTCACGGTTCGTTTTGACTATGACCTCTGTGTCGTATTCGGTGTTGATGGTGTCGTTCAGCGGGCGAAGGACGAGCTCCTTTACGCCGAGCCTGCCGCAAGCTTTAACCGTGCGCGAAAGCATTTCCGAGAGCCTTGCTTTTTCCTCCTCCGAAGGAGATGCGCCGGCGGTGAAAAGCGTATCTATGAAGGGTGCGCGAGCCTGCGACGCTTCGAGCCCGAAGCGAGAGAGCGCCTCGCCGATGCGTTCGGTCTCAGCCTCCCAGTCGTCTCTTGCGAGGGTGTCCTCGGTGTTCTTCGGATCTGCCGAGGTCGAAAAGTCAAGCTCGACTGCCGTGAATCCCGCCTCGCGGCAAGCCTTCAGCTGATCTTCATACGAAACGCGCGAACCGTCGCGCCTTCTTGCAAAAAGTGAAGTTGTTGTTCCGAGTCTCATAATATTCGTTTTCCTTTCAATATTTTCGTCAGTAAGTCTCGTCGAGCTTGGCCTTTATGCTCTCCATATCGGCGAGCATTTCCTCGTTCTTACGCGGATCGCGGAGCAGCGCCGCGGGATGGTAGACCGCAGTCATCAGAAAGCCCCCGCGCTCTACCCATTCGCCGTGCTGTTTTGTGATCTTGTAGTCGGGAGAAATAAGCCTCATTGCGGCGATTCGCCCGAGGCATACGATCATTTTCGGTCTTATAAGCCTTACCTGTGCGCGAAGGTAGTCAATGCAGGCGTCCTCCTCCGTCGGGAGAGGATCGCGGTTCTTCGGGGGGCGGCATTTCAGGATATTCGCGATGTAGACATCCTCGCGCTTTATGTCGACGGCAAAGAGAAAGCGGTCAAGCAGTTGCCCGGCGCGTCCGACGAAGGGCGTTCCGGTCCTGTCCTCCTGCTCGCCCGGCGCCTCGCCGACGAACATCAGCCGCGCCTGTCGGTTCCCGGTCCCGAATACGCAGTTTGTCCGTGTCGCCGAGAGCGGGCACTTTTCGCAGCTCCGACAGGCATTTTCAAGCTCTTCCCAGGTCATTTCGTTCATTGCTTTGTCTCTCCTTTCAAAAGGATTTAAATTACCCCTGCAATTTAAGGCGATTTTACGAGTCTGCTCTCACATATCTGAACGCACATCAGCCTTTTTCCCCTGCCAAAGGTTTTTTGCGTAGAGCGTCTTGTCTATATCGTTGACGATGCAGGTCTTTTTTCGGCTCCAGAGCGGAGCGAGGAGCGTATCGGGCGCGCCGTCGCCGGTCAGTCTTGCTATGACCGTTTCCCGCGGGAGAAGAGTCAGTGCCTCTGCAACCGTGTCGATATAATCCTCGCGCTCCATCGGAGCGTACTCGCCTCTCTCGTACATATCCCCGAGGCGAGTGCCTTTTATCACGTAGAGCAAATGCAGCTTCACCTGATCGGGGCGAAGGGAGGCGACTCGGCGGACGCTGTCAAGCATCTTCTCGCGCGTCTCGCCCGGAAGCCCGAAGATGAGGTGCACGCAGATCCCGATCTTCGGATCGGCGCGGCGCAGGCTGCCGTAGCCCTCCGTAAAGGTCTTGAAATCGTGCCCGCGGTTTATAAGCCTTGCCGTTTTGTCGTCGGCACTCTGAAGTCCCAGCTCGACGGTAAGGCTCGTCCGTTTCGCGAGCGTCGAAAGCAGGCTGACTACGTCTTTTCCGAGGCAGTCCGCACGCGTCGCGACGTTCAGCCCGACGACGCCCGGGAAGGAAAGTGCCTCGAGAAACTTATTTTCAAGCTCGGCGACCGGCGCGTAAGTGTTCGTATGCGCCTGAAAATATGCTATATACTTTTCGGTTTTCCACTTTGAGGCGATCGCCCGTCTGCCCGCACTGAGCTGATCGGTTATACTTAGCGTCGGAGGAGGAGCAAAGTCGCCCGAACCGCGCCCCGAGCAGTAGATACAGCCACCCGTGCCGCAGCTGCCGTCAATGTTCGGGCAGGTGAAGCCTCCGTCCACGGGGAGCTTCGCCACCCTGCCTCCGAAGGTGCGGCGCAGGTAATATTCATACGTATAGTACCTTTTGTTCGTGTCGCTGAACAAAAAGGGATTGGT
This sequence comes from uncultured Clostridia bacterium, assembly GCA_945485605.1. Lineage (GTDB taxonomy): Bacteria > Bacillota > Clostridia > Oscillospirales > CAG-272 > RGIG3994. The sequence goes on along the minus strand of CALYSG010000018.1, from coordinate 14,467 downwards.
GTCCTTTTGTGACATTACCTTGAGAACACGCCGATAAGGCACTCGACGACCAGCTTTATTCCGAGGGCTATCAGCACGCATCCGCCGACAAATTCGGCCTTCTTTTCGTATTTGTTGCCGAAGACGCTTCCGACCTTGACGCCTATCGCCGAGAGAGTAAAGGTGGTTATACCTATCATCAGCGAGGTCAGCGTGATATTCAGCACGTCAAGCCCCGAAAAAAGCGCGATCTCTGCGGGATTCAGCCCATATCCCACGCCGGTCGCGAGCGCGTCGATGCTCGTCGCCACGGCAAAGCGGAGCATAAGTCCGAATGCGAGCGAGGCGTCGGCCTCATCTTCCTTCTTCGAGAGCGCCTCGCGGATCATATTTATACCTATAACGAGAAGGATCACGAAAGCTATTGCCGAGCATATGCAGGTCACGATCAGCGCCGAGTTCTTTTCCGCGTCGCCCGAGCCTGCCGCTCCGACTATCTTCGATATTATGAGCTTTAAAAGGATCCCGAGGAAGAAGCCCAAAAAGGGCATTATCGCCTGAAATCCGCCGAACCAGCCGCCGACGATCGCCGCTTTTCCGAATGAGATCTTCTTCATCGCGAGTCCCTTGCAGACCGAGACCGCGAAGGCATCCATTGACAGCCCGACGGCTATCAGGAGTACAGTGATAATTTTTGTTGCTGTGTCCATTTGCAGTTTCCTGTTTTACTTTTCAGAATTGAGCCTCTCAAGCGAGGCGATTTTTATGCAAAGACAGAGCACCTCTGTCGCTTTTTTCAGATCTTCTGTCGACGGATAGCTTGGAGCAAGCCTTATGTTGCTGTCGTCGGGATCGTTGCCGTAAGGGTAGGTCGCGCCCGCCGGCGTGAGCTTTACCCCCGCGCCTTCGCAGAGCGCGCATACTCTTTTAGCGCACCCCGGCGTGACGTAGAGGCTAATAAAATATCCTCCTCTCGGCTTTGTCCGGCTTGCCGTGCCGGTCGTACCGAGCTCCCGCTCAAGTATCTCCTCCGCCGCTTCGAATTTCGGTCTTAAGATCGCGGCATGCTTTTTCATATGTTCGAGAACGCCCTGCGCCGAACCGAAAAAGCGCACGAAGCGGAGCTGGTTCAGCTTATCGTGACCGATAGTCTGCGCCGCCGCGATCGGCTTTATCTGCGCAAGGTTTGCGTCGCTCGCCGCGAAAAACGACACACCCGCGCCGGGGAAGCATATTTTCGAGGTCGAGGCAAAATAAAACACCCTGTCGGGATTTTTCGCCGCGTCGGCTTCGGCAAATATGTCTGCAAGGTCGTCGCCCTCTCCCGGGTAAAGGTCGTGGATCGCGTAGGCATTGTCCCAGAAGATACGGAAATCCTTCGCCGCCGTCTCCATCGACGCAAGCCTTCTGACCGTCTGCTCCGAGTAGGTTATCCCGTCGGGGTTCGAGTATTTCGGGCAACAGAAGATGCCCTTTACCGAGGGATCGGCGAGAACTATCCTCTCGACCTCGTCCATATCGGGCCCCGTCGGGGTCATTTTTATGTTTATCATCCGTATGCCGAGAGATTCGCAGATCTTAAAGTGCCTGTCGTACCCCGGAACGGGACAAAGGAAGGCGACCCCGCCCTCCTCACGGACCCACGGACGGTCACCTCCCGCTACGCCGTAAAGCATAGCCCGCGCCGCCGCGTCGTACATGAGATTAAGGGAGGAGTTGCCTCCGATCATTATTCTTTCTTTTTTTACCGAGTACAGCTCCGAGAGGAGCTCCTTAGCCTCGCTTATCCCGTCAGGTATCCCGTAGTTGCGGCAGTCCGTGCCGCGAGAGATACATTCGTCGCCGCGCGTGACCGCGGTCAGAAGCCCATCCGAGAGGTCGAGCTGCTCTTTTCCCGGCTTTCCGCGCGACAGATCGAGCGAAAGACCGATTTCTTTTACACTTCGGTACTCTTCTTTGAGTCTCAGAAGGAGACGTTCCCTCTCTTTGGCGTCAAGCTCCGAAAAAAGCATAACTCAGCCTTCCTTTCGGTAAAGAGCGATCAGAAATCGGCGTTTCCGGTAGTTCTCGGGAAAGCCTCCACGTCTCTGATGTTCTGAATTCCCGTGATATACATGATAAGTCTCTCGAATCCGAGGCCGTAGCCGGCGTGCTTGACGCTTCCGTACCTGCGAAGGTCGGTGTACCACCAATAATCCTCCGGCTTGAGTCCGAAGCGGTCGATAGCCTCCATCAGCTTATCGTACCTTTCCTCACGCTGGGAGCCTCCGATAAGCTCTCCGACGCCCGGAACGAGCATATCCGCCGCCGCGACGGTCTTGCCGTCGTCGTTCTGGCGCATATAGAAAGCCTTTATCTCCTTCGGGTAGTCGGTCACGAACACCGGCTTGCCGAATATATTCTCTGTGAGGAATCTCTCGTGCTCGGTCTGAAGGTCGATGCCCCACGACACGGGGTAATCAAAGGTCTTGCCCGATTCGGCAAGCAGCTTTACGGCGTCGGTGTAGCTGATCCTTGCGAATTCGCTGTTCATAAGACCGTCAAGTCTCTCGCAAAGTCCCTTGTCTATGAATTTATTGAAGAACGCCATCTCGTCGGGGCACTGCTCGGTGACGTAACGCACGACGTATTTTATCATCGCCTCCGCCGTGTCCATATAGTCGTTGAGGTCGGCAAAGGCGAGCTCGGGCTCGACCATCCAGAATTCCGCCGCGTGTCTCTGCGTATTCGATCTCTCGGCGCGGAAGGTCGGACCGAAGGTATAGACCTTTCCGAACGCCATGGCAAAGGTCTCGACGTTGAGCTGACCCGAGACGGTAAGCCCCGTGTGCTTGCCGAAGAAGTCCTTCGAGAAATCGACCTCGCCCGATCCGGTGAGCGGAGGGTTCTTCGGGTCAAGGGTAGTGACGCGGAACATTTCTCCCGCGCCCTCGCAGTCAGAACCCGTGATGAGAGGCGTATGGACGTACACGAAGCCGTTCTCGTTGAAGAATTTATGGAGCGCATAAGCCGCGACCGACCTTACGCGGAAGACGGCGTTGTAGGTGTTCGTCCTCGGGCGAAGGTGCGCGATCGTGCGCAGAAATTCGGGGCTGTGGCGCTTCTTCTGAAGCGGGTAGTCGGGCGTCGAGGGGCCCTCGACCTCGATGCTTTCCGCCTTGATCTCGCAAGGCTGCGGTGCGTCGGGTGTCAGCACGAGCTCACCCTTCACTATAAGCGAGCATCCGACGTTCTGCTTGGCGATCTCCTTATAATTCGCGAGCTTAGAGTCCTCAAAAACTATCTGAAGATTCTTAAAGCAGCTTCCGTCATTCAGCTCTATGAAGCCGAAGGCGTTGCTGGCTCTGACAGTCCTTGCCCAACCCGCTACGGTTATGCTCTTTCCGGCGAGCGAGGCGCTCTCGGAAAATACCTTTTTTATAAGAGTTCTTTCCATCTTGATCCGTTCCTTTCGATGCTCAGATTTTAGTATAAAAATTATTATACCACGCCTTTTATTAAAATGCAAGGCTTTTTATCTCGCCGCGAATCTTTTTGCGATCTCGGCGAGCGATCTCGCGTCTCCCGTGAATCTTATGTTTTCCCACGCCGCCGGGAACATTCTTATATACCCCGGCTCGGAATAGCGGTCGTCGATGAGAACGACGATCCCCCGGTCGTCCTCTCGCCTGATTACCCTTCCCGCCGCCTGAAGCACGCGGTTCATGCCCGGGTAGGCGTAGGCGTAATCGAACCCGCTCCCCGGCTCTTTCTGCTCATAGTATTCGGCAAGGATATTGCGCTCGTTCGAGAGCGACGGTATCCCCGTGCCGACGACGATGCTCCCGATAAGGCGACTGCCGGGAAGGTCAACGCCCTCCGAAAAGCTCCCGCCAAGCACGCAAAATCCCACGCGGAGCACTCCGCGGTCGGCTTTGAAGGCAGAGAGAAAGTCCTCTCTTTCCCTTCGGCTCATACCTCGCGTCTGGACGACCGTCTTTACCTTCGGGTACCTTCTTCTGAAGACCTCAAGCGTCTTTTCGAGGAAATCGTATGACGGAAAATAGCAGATATAGTTTCCCGCCGAGGCACTCACCGTTGCGGCGATAAGAGTCGAGATCCTTCTGTAAGTCCGCTCGTCGCGGTCGTCGCTCCTGACGCTCACGCTGTCGACCGCCGCAAGGCAAAGGTTATCCTTTTTGAACGGAGAGGGAAGGTCGAGAGTTTCCGAGTCCTTTCCCCCGCCGCACAGCTCGATGAAGTAATCTGTCGGTGTCAGAGTCGCCGAGAACAGCACCGACGCCCTCGCGAGTGAGAGATGAGATCCGATCAGCTCCGACGGATCGACGCAGAATATTCGGACTCGCGTGTCTCCGCCTCTTATTTCAATATATGATACGAACCTCCCGTCAAAGAAATTCAGTATCCGAAGATATTTTTTAAGTTCCGCAAGCAGCGCCGAGATGCGCGGAAAAAGCTCGTGCCCGCGCAGCTTGTTCCTGTAACGGTTGATCGATAGGACCGCAGCCTCTGTCTGCTCTCCGAGCCCGGGCAGCGGCGAATGATCGATATAGAAGCCCATCTCGCCCTCGTTCGTCTGCCTCAGACTGTCGCGGCAGAGCTCGCGGAGCGGCAAAAAGGCTTTAAGAAGTGATTCAAGGTCCGAAACGAGCGGCAAAAGCGACTCGCTGTCGCTCTCCCTTGCCGCCTCACAGAGAGAGGCGATGCGATTTTTTGACAGCTCGCAGGAATACATATCCCGTACACGGTCGGGAAGGTTGTGCGCCTCGTCGATCAGGAATACCGAGTCGTTTTCGGGTATCCCTTCCTCAAAATACCTTCTGAGATATACCGCCGGGTCGAAGGCGTAGTTGTAATCGCAGACTATGAGGTCGCAGTATTCCGAGAGATCGAGCGACAGCTCGTATGGGCAGACGCAGTGCTTCTTCGCCGCCTGTGCGATCACCTCCTGCGTGTAACCCGCGCGGGAAGAAATAAGTTCGGAAACGGCGTAGGGCAACCTTTCGTAATAGCCCTTCGCGTAAGGACATTCGTCGGGGTTGCAGAAGGATGACAGAGCACCGCTTGACGCCGCCGCCTGATTTGCGCAGACCTTCTCCTTTGCCGTGATCGCGCAGGCGCGGAAGGTCGCGCCCGAGGAGAAGAGCCTCCGTGCCGCCGAAAAAGCCTCTTCTCCGGTGCTCGCCTTCGCCGTGAGGTAGAAGATCCGCTCGCACTTTCCCTCCGCCAGCGCCCTGATCGCAGGGTAAAGCGTCGATACGGTCTTGCCGATCCCGGTGGGAGCCTGCGCAAAAAGCCTTTTTCCGCTCTTCACCGAGCGATATACGGCACTCATCAGCTCGCCCTGACCCTCTCGGACCGAGGAAAAGGGGAAGCGGCACCCTTTCGCCGTCGCGGGAAGCGTGACCTTTCGCCGCTCGCGGAGATATTCAGCCCTGAAAAGGAGAGGTGAAAGATACCCGCAAACGGCGTTATAAAGCTCCTCTGCCGAGACGGGATAGCAGAAATCCTCAGCTTTTCCCGACTGCTCCGAGGTGTAGCGGAGAATGAGCCTTGCACGAAGGTACCCCGAGCGCACGAGCCGTACATAACCTCCGACGAAGAGCCGCGCGACAAGTACCGGGTCGGGCTTTTTCGGAAGGCCCTTTCTGACGGTCGTGTTAAGGATAAAGCTCTCCCCGTCGGGAGATACCGTGACCGCCGCCTCGCTGACCGAGAGAGAGAAGGTAACGCCCGAGTAGTAAAGATCGGCTGAAACAAGGGTACCGAAGGTATGAAAATCGGGTATCGGGGGACTCTGACGGCTGTCAAGGTCGCGTATCCCCGCTGCCAAAACGCATATCTCGTATTCGCCGACGAGAATCTTTCCGTCCGAATATTTCATACCTTTTCCCCCTTCCGCGTCATATAATACTTATTTTTATATTATATCATAGGAAGGTAAAGGCGTCAACCTCACAATTACCATAATTTTAGGGGTTACTTTTTTTGCCCCGACACGCTATAATGATAGCAGATACATTCACGGAGGCAGATACATGGAACTTATCATAATCAACGACCGAAAACTCAAGATCACTCTCTCCGAGAGCGACATGAAGGAATACGACATCGACTGCGGCACGGTAGATTACAGCCGTACCGAGACGCGACGCGCCTTCTGGTCATTGCTCGACGAGGTGAAGCACCGAACGGGCTTTGATGCCGCGAGCGACCGCGTTTACATACAGATTTACCCCTCGCGCGAGGGAGGCTGTGAGATGTACGTCACAAAGCTCGGCACGATGCCGGACGAACCTTACGACACGGGCGAGGGAGTCTCTGTCTCGGCAGGGGTTAAGAAGGCGTTCGCCTTCCCTGGGACGGGACCTATGCTGAGAGTATGCCGCCAGCTCGAGAGCTCGGGATTTTGCGGCACGTCTGCGGCTTATTCTACCGACGACGGAGCCTTTCTGCTCATCCTCGGCAATTTAAAGAGCGACAGCACGGTCGCGTTTATTTCGGAATTCGGCGACGAGGTCGACCCGGATAGGCTCGTCAATTTGCTCCCCGAGCACGGCACCCTCATCTCGGATAACGCCGTCGCCGCCCTTTCAAGGCTGTAAGAGCCAGGATCGAAGACCAATAGCCGACAACGACTCGAAAAAAGGGGGAATTGAGTATATTATCCCGTCGCGCCGGGTATTGACGCGGACGATGGAAAATGATATAATTATTGTTATCAAAAAAGCAGGGGAGTGAGCGGAGCCTTGGATATCATCACCGAGTCGGACTTTCGGAAACAGATCAAAAAATGCGCACCGGGGGGATACCTTTTCTTCGGAGAAGAGGATTACCTTAAGTCATTCTCGCTGAATGCTCTGCGCGAGACGGTCTGCCCCGATCCTTCGCTCGCCGCCTTCAACGATATAAAGCTCGACCCGCAGGGACTGACGCCGGACGCTCTGCTCGGCGCGCTGTCGACCTTGCCCATGATGAGCGAGACTAAGCTCGTAGAGGTCTCGGGCATGAATTTCCGCGAGGTCAAGGGCAAGCTCCTTGACGGTTTCTGCGAGGTCTTTTCGACTCTTCCCGAGCTTGACTGCAACATACTCGTGATAAGCGTTACCGCCGGCGGGATAGACGAAGGTTATTTGCCGAAGAGACCGTCGGCGATCCTTAAGAGGCTCGGAGAGCTTCTTCAGCCCGTAAGGTTTTCGAAATCGAGCCCCGCGATGCTCGCGCGTTGGGTGGGCAGACACTTTGAGGCGAACGGAGTCACCGCCGATCCGATCCTTTGCCGCAAGCTTGTCGATTACTGCGGGACCGATATGTACAGGCTATCCGCAGAGACGGACAAGCTCTCGTGGTACACTCTCGCATCGGGAAGGACGGTTGCCGCCGCGTCGGACATCTCACGGGTAAACATTGCCGACACCGATTACGACTCGTTTGCCTTCGCAAATGCCGTTATGGAGAACCGCTCGGCGGATGCTCTGAGGGTCCTTGCCGAAATGAAGAGGAGGCGGATCGAGCCGACCGCGATCATGGCTGAGATAATCTCGACCTTCTGCATGATGCTCTCGGTAAGGCTGCTCGCCGACGACGGGCTCTCAAAGGGCGAGATAGCAAAAAGGCTTAAAATACACGAATTCCGCGTAGGACTGTGCTTAAGAAACGGGGCGGGAACCGAAAGGCTTCGCCGGGCGGTAGGTCTTTGCGCCGACGCCGACGCCGCCCTGAAGCTCTCGCCGCAGGGATATACGGCGATCGAGCGCCTGATCTGTGCGCTCTGAATGACCGGGAAAGGCAAAATATGAATTTTTTTGATACGATAGCCGCGATCTCCACCCCGAGGGGGAAGGGCGGCATTGCCGTAATAAGGATCTCGGGCCCCGACGCCGCCGCAGTCGGCGACGCGGTGTTTTCAAGGAAGCTCAGCCTTGCCGAGCCGAACCTTGAGCTGCACGGTGCGATATATCTTCCGCTTCCCGGAGGAAAGAGGCGACAGATCGACGACGGGATGGCAGTGATCTTCCGTGCGCCGAAGTCGTTTACCGGCGAGGACACGGTCGAGATAAGCTGTCACGGGGGCGTGCTCGTCACTCAGGCGGTGCTCACGGCATGCTTTGCCGCGGGCGCGAGACAGGCTGAGGCGGGTGAGTTCACCCGTCGCGCGTTTTTAAGCGGCAAGCTGAGCCTTGACCGGGCAGAATCGCTCGGAGCGTTGCTCGAAGCGGGCACTCTTCCTCAGCTCACGCTCGCGCGGTCGGGGCTTGACGGAAGGCTCTCTGACGGGGTCGGGGAGGTATATTCCATGCTGCTTGACGTCAGCTCGGAGCTTCGCGCCGACATAGACTTTCCCGACGAGGACGTTTCTGATATGACCGACGCGGAGCTTTACGAACGGCTGTCAGAGGCAAAAGAGAAAGCCGAAAAGCTCGCGTCGACCTACTCTGTCGGACGAGCGGTGGCAGAAGGCGTCCCGACTGTCATCTGCGGTCGGACGAATTCGGGCAAGAGCAGCCTTTTCAACCGCCTTGCGGGGCACGAAAGCGCGATCGTGACCGATATCGAGGGCACGACGCGCGATATCCTCACGGAGAAGGTGTCCTTCGGCGGCGTGACGCTGAATCTTTTCGACACTGCGGGACTGCGTCGTACCGACGACCCGATCGAGAAGATCGGGATCGGGCGCGCCGAGCGCGCAATAGAGGCTGCGGGTCTGATCTTCGCCGTTTTTGACGGCTCGTGCGAGCCGTCAACAGAGGATATTGCCCTTGCCGAAAGGCTCGCAAATTCGGACGCGAAGGTGATAGCGGTAATAAACAAGTCCGATCTGCCGCGCGCCGCGGGGCTTGACGCGATAATCTCGCGCCTGCCGCTCGCGGTAAACGTCTCGGCAAAGACCGGACTCGGTATCGAGGAGCTTGATAAGACCGTCGGGGAGATATTCAACTCCGAAGGTTTAGATATAGGGAAGGACGCCGTCGTCGCTACTGCAAGACAGTACGGCGCGCTTGCTTTTGCCGGCGAATGTCTCTCGGAGGCGCTTGCGGGGATAGATTCCGGGCTTCCCACAGACCTTGTAAGCTCGTCCGTTGAGCGCGCGATGGAAGCCCTCGCCGGGATAAGCGGTAAGCGCGTCGGCGAGGATATCGTCGGCTCTATCTTCTCTAAGTTCTGCGTAGGGAAGTAATCAGCCCTTCTTGCCCTTAACCTTCGGGACCAATATGATTATGAGAGCGATGACGGCGATGACCGCGAGTACGGCTATCACGACGGCGATTACGCTTCCGGTCGTCGGGTCGGCGTTCGGGGTGCCTGCCGCATCAGCCGGAACAGAGGTGTCTGCCGTTCGTGCGTTGTCCTGCCCGAGAGCGACGGCAGAAGCCTTGGACGAGGGATTTCCGACGGCTCCGGCGGATAGCCCGAGGCAGGGCAGAAGGATCAGAAACGCGGCGAGAGCCGCCGTGAATTTCAGGAGACTTTTTTTCATGATACAAAAATCCTTTCCGAAAATTTTCCAAAGGAGGAAACTGACGTGAAAATAGCCGTATGTGACGGGACAGAGCTCTGTCCGAAGCTCATAGAGAGTGAGATCCTTGCGCTCGCCGCCGAGACGGGGACGGAAGCCGATGTGTCGGTATATCCCGACCTTGAGAGTCTGAGGACGGCGGTGTCGAAAGAGAAATTCGACCTTCTTCTGCTCGAGACCGAGATCGGGGGAGAGAGTGCGATAGACTTCGCGCGAGAGCTGAGGCTCGCCGGAAACGACTGTGATATTATTTTTGTCACCGAAAACGCCGATTATGCACTCGCGGCATACGGCGTTTTCCCGATAGGGTATATAATCAAGCCTCTGACGAAGAAAAAACTGCGTCCGCCGTTCAGATACGCGGCAAAGCGTTTTTCCTCGCGCCGGTCGCTGCTTCTCCGCACGAAAGCCGGAGGCAGACTGGCAATACCGATAGACTCGATAGTCTATATCGAGGTCTCGGGTACCGAGCTGATCCTTCATTGCGGAGCTTCGGAATATGAGGCGGCGGGGGCGCTCTCGGATGTTTGCACACATCTTCCCGTCGAGGAATTCTACCGTTCGCACCGCAGCTTCGTCGTGAATATGAGCCATACCGTAAGACTGTCCGAGTATTTTTTCGAGATGGACACGGGTGAAAGGGTCAGCGTGGCGAAGAACCGATACGCAGAAGCCAAGCAGGCCCTGAAAGCCTTCGTCGGTTCAGGTATTATACATTAGAATAGCAGAACAAAACGAACCAAGACAATTTTTGTAAATTAAGGTAATTTAAACTCCTGTTCATGTGAAATATCACCCGTTTGTGCAAAGCTATTGAAAAAGTTAAAATCATGATGTAAAATATAGGCATCAATTTTTAATTGGAGGGAATAGGATGAAGAAAAACAGCAAAAACGGTCTTGCCAGAGGCCTGTCCGTACTTCTCGTACTGATATTGGCGCTTTCTCTGACATTGACCTCCTGTGCCGACAAGACAGCCCAGCAGAAAGCCGATGAGGCTAAGACTGCGGCGGATGAGGCACAGAAATCCGCGGATAAGGCCAACACCGCCGCGGCAGGTGCGCAGGAAAAGGCTGACAAAGCCGAAGCCGACGCAAAGAACAATGCCGAAGCAATCGCCAAGCTCCCCGACGAGAAGGCGGTCGCCGAAGCGATCAAGAACATACTCACCGAGTATGTCAAAGGAACGACACTTGATAAGAACTCAATAGTAACGACCGAGGAGCTCTCGAAATTCCTCACGGCGGATCAGACAGCGCAGGCACTTGCCGCCGCACTGACCGATTATGCCAAGACGGCAGAGGTCCTCGAGACATTGAAGGGATATGTCACCGAGACGAAGCTTAACGAGCTCAAGACCGAGATGAACAACACAACGGCAGCAAAGCTCAATGACTACTTAACGAAAACTGCCGCGGATTCGAAGTACATGACCGAAGAGCAGGTCAGAGCAGCCGTCAGCGGTGCCATTACCGCTATGGCGACGAAGGGCGATGTCGAGACCGCGAAGGCGGATCTCCGGAACGCTCTCGCATCGAAGACCGAGCTCGAGACTAAGGTCAATGACGTCAAGACCGAGCTGAAAAACATGCTTACTGTCGGTCTTACCGATCAGAAGGCAGCTCTCGAAGCGAAGCTCGCCGATCTTGAGGCACAGCTTGCCGCCGCAAACGCCGACATTGACAGCGCCGAGGCAAGACTCGCCGCAGTCGAGGCTTTCGGAGCAAGGATCACGACTCTCGAATCTCTTGTTTCGGGAACTGTCGGCGGACTTGAGCAGACGATCAAGGATATCGCTCAGGGACTTATCGACGCGAACAACAATACATACAACGAGACGACCGATCTCGTAATTGTTAAACTGAAGGAACTCGATCAGTACTTCAAAGGCATCAACATGGCTCACTATTCGGCAACGGGAAGCCAGAAGCTGTATGATATATACAACACCGCGCAGGTCAAGCTCATCAGAGCCCTGAACGCCGACGCCGTCAATACTGCCCTTGAGGCTGCGAAGGCTGAGGCTGACAGCGTTCCGAACCTTGCCGATGAGGCTTATGCGAAGTACAACGCCGTCGGAAGCCCGATCCTCATCGCCGCTCTTACCGACTGCGAAAACAAGACCGCCGACTCGAAGGCAGCTATCGAAGCCGCGAGAGCAGCACTTGATACCGCAAGAGCCGCTATGGGTGATCCCGCGGTAGAGAGCTACGCTACCGCCGAAGGAAGCGTCAACCTTGAGACTCTCGTGACCGCCGCAGAGACTGCTTACGCAGCTCTTGAGGCAGCGAAGACGACCGCTCCCGCAACGCAGACCGCGATCGACGCGCTTATTCCCGACAAGAGCGTTTACGAAGCCTATACCGACAACGCAGACATCCTTGCTCTTAAGGCTCAGGTCGAAAGCGCAAAGGCCGAATATGACGCATGGGTCGCCGCGAGCTTCGGCAGCGATACCGCAAACGTCAATATCGCAAGACTTGTCAGCATGAGTGAATACGAAGCTGCTTACAGGTTCTACAACGAGACACTTAACGGAACTCTTCTCAACAACCTCAGAGCACAGATCAGAACGGCTCTTTATGCCGCGAATTACATCGACACCGATGCGACTCCCTACAACGTGAACGGCACCTGCCTGCACAGCACTCTTGCCGCTCTCGAGGCAGTCAAGAATTCAGTCGATGCAGATGCCGCCTCCGCGGACATTACCGAGGTAGAGACGGCGATCGGTGCCGAATACACCGACCTTAAGAATGCCGTTGCTTATGCAACCGCTATGACGGCGAAGAAAACAGCCGCCGAAGCAACCGGCGGACTGATCGAGAAGATCGTTGCTCTCGGTGAAGCGAAGCTCCTGAAGCTCGCCGATGCCGATGCGGTCAACGCCGCCAACGCTCTCTTCACCGCATGGATCGAAGGTATGGACGATGCCAACATCGCCGACATACTCGGTGCAAACAAGGCAGCTCTTGAAGCAGCCGTTGCAAGAGAGGGAGTTCTCGCGAATGCCAAGACCGCAGCCGATGCGATCAATGCAGAGATCGACGCATGCGGCTCCGAGATCACCGATATGGCAACTATCAAGGCTATAAAGGCTGAGGTCGCCGCTTGGTTCACGACCTACGAGATAGTCGCCGAAAGCACGGATCCCTACTTCGTACAGGAGAACTACGACCTTGTAAACCATGCAGATCTTGATACGCTCTACAATACCTCGAAGGATAAAGCAACCAACGCCGTAAACAATGCCGCCGATACTACGGTACTTCCGAAGATCGATGCTGTTGATACATCCGGCAAGCTCCTCCACCAGAAGAGCAATATCGAAACCGCCGAGGCAGCCCTCGCCGCTTGGCTCACCGCAAACGGACTTACGAGCCTTGATGACATCGACGCGACCGTGCTTGATGCCGCTACCGCCGATAAGCTCACGGCTCTCAAGACCGGAAAGACCAAGCTCGACGGCGCGAGAACCGGCTACGACACGACTCTCGAAGCCGCAAAGACTGCGTACGAGGCTGATAAGGCTGCGTACTACGACGCATTCAACGCTCTCACGGCATACCAGCTCAAGAACGGCGAGACCGTTAAAGCAGCATATGCCGCCGCTACCGCTTGGTTCAACACCTATGTTGACGGAACTCTCGGTATGGCTGACCTTGATGCTCAGGGCGTGCCCACCGGCTTCACCGCTACCGAGTACAATAAGATCGTCGATGCGAAGGCAGCTTACGATGTAACTCTTGCCGCCGCTACCGCCGACGCTGACGCGGTAAAGGCTCTCTACGATGCTATCGGCACCGTGAACGTTTACAGCTACGCTAAGATCACCGCCGCCAAGAACGCTTATGCCGCATGGTGCACGACCTACGGTGTAACCGAGGCTGACTACGACAGCGCGGCGTTTGAGGTAACTCTTGCTTCCTCGATGAAGACTCTCAGCGCGAACATCACCGCCGCCGAGACCGCCTATAACGAGGTCGTCGCTGCCGCGAAGGCAGCCGCCGAACCTGTCAAGGGCGCTGTCAATAGCTGGTCGATCGAGAACGTAACCATCTACTCCTACAACGATATGGTTGCTCTCAGAGGCGTTTACGACGCGTGGGCTAACACCTACCTCATCGGTAACAGCTTTGCCGATATCAACGACGCCGAGCTCGCCGCGATGGAGACTGTTTACAATAAGCTCGTATCTCTCGAGACCGAGTGCAACAATCTCAAGACCGCAAAGAAGGCCGAGACCGAAGCGGTAAAGGCTCTGCTCAACAACCTCAACAAGGTCATCGTCCTCGGTGACACGGCAGAGATCGAAGCCGCCCGCGCCGCTTACAACGCATGGCTGAACGGCACGAACGCAAAGACCAGGATCGACGCATCGAAGACATTCGTCGACGAGATTGGCTACAAGTGCTATGAGATCACCGAAGCTGAGGTCGCGTACCTCACCGGTGCTGAGAGCAGCCTCTCCGGTCTGAATGACGCGAAGGAAGCCGCTAAGAACGCTATCAAGCAGCTCGATCTGCTTGCCGCTCCGGGTGCCGGTATGTCGGCTGATGTTATCGCCGCGTACAAGAACCTCCTGAGCGAGGCGAGGGCAAAAGCTGAAGCGTTCAACAGCATGGGCACAGATAAGCTCAGCGACGAAGATATGAAGGTCATTACAAAGGCTGAGTTCTACTACAGCCGTTACGAGACCGCACAGAAGGTCCAGATCGCTTACGAGAAAGCTTGCCTTGACAACAAGCTCAAGACCAACTACGAATCCGTCCTGAAGAAGGAATTCGATAAGGTGCTTGATAAGTACCTCGGTCAGGTTTACAACGACAGCCTGCTGGATAGCTACTACACCGATAACACAGTGCTTAATAATATCTATAACCAGGCAGTTGCAGAGCTTGAAGCGGTTGTGACCAACAACCCCGAGGCTTGATTCCCGGATCTGAAACCCGAATAAAGCAAAGCGCCCCC
>CALYSG010000017.1 GCA_945485605.1 uncultured Clostridia bacterium | reverse complement strand
AAGACCTTACATACGCGAGCCTGTCATTTCCCGCAAGATCCTTTTCTATCACGCAGTCATATCCCTTGTCGGCACAAAGAATACTTATATCTTTGCCGAGATCGTATCCGATCTCGAACAAAACGAAACCTTCACTCATAACATAAGGGAGGAACCCGTCAACGATCGCGCGGTAGAATACCATTCCGTCATCGCCCCCGAAGAGAGCCAAAGACGGTTCAAACGAAAGCTCGGGTTCAAGCCCCGCGGCAGCCCCGCACTTTATGTATGGGGGATTTGACAGTATCGCCGAAAAATTTCCCAATGAAAAAAGCTCTGCAGGCGAGGACGGATCAAGAATGTCTGATGTGACGAAGGTGACGCGGTCGTCCACACCGTTCCGCCTTGCGTTTTCTGCAGCATACCTTAGCGCCACGTCCGATATGTCGACAGCAACCGCCGTGCAGTCGGATCTTCTTTTGAGCAACGAAACGGCAATACAACCGCTCCCGGTGCAAAGGTCAAGAAAACTCGCTCCCCGCGGCAGAAGCTCTGATGCGCGCATCACGAGCATCTCGGTATCGCTCCGCGGGATAAGACATCCTTCACCGACCTTGTAGCTTTCGTTGCAGAAGCTCCATTCTCCGATGATATACTGAAGCGGATAGCGCTTCTCCCGCCTTTCAACCGCACAAATCAGTTCAGCGGAGGAAAAATCCTCGTTTTTCCTGAATGGCAACTCCGCGCGCGGCACGTCACAAAAATGCTCGAGAAGCAATGTTGCCTCGTAAGATGGGGCATCAACTCCGGCTGCATCAAGCCTTCGGCATATCTCGGAATAAGTCAACAAATATCACCTCCATTATATTATAGCAGAATTTTTCGCTATAACACCTTTAAGTCAGAAAAAAATGTAAAAAATTTTAAAAACGTATTGAATTCAGCGAAAAATGTGATATACTGTATGCAGAAATCATTTTGATTAAAATAATTATTTAAAAGGAGGAAATTGAGATGGAAGAGAACAAGAAGACAAACTGGGGTGTCGTTATCGGAATCGTAGCGGCTACCGTTGCAGTCCTTGCTGCAGGAGCCTTCATCGCCATCAAGATCATGAAGAAGAAAAAGGCATGCAAATGCTGCGATGAACTCGAAGATTGCGACATCTGCGTCCTCGACGACGAAGATAAGACCGCTGAAGAAGCCGACGCAGAATAATTAATTCCCCAAAACGGACTGCCTTTGCGGCAGTCCGTTTTTATGTATGGCGGTCTGAAAATTACGAGAGCAGCAACCGGTCAGAAGATTTTTCACCGGACTAAGGAAAAATTATCGCGCATGACCTATACCTATTTAAAAAATGTTTGTGACGGATGACGAAAAAACACCACCGGTCGTCGTACGGGGAATTTTCAGAGATTCCCCGTATTGTTGTTGACAGAATCAGCCTGAAGTGGTATCATTAATTCAACAAATTTGAAAGGATCCGAGATATATGAAATTTGATAAAGACTTTCACCTTCGCACCGATACGCTCCATGTCGGTTGCCTTGAACCTCACGCATACTTCATTCCATGTCAGGACGACGAAACTGCGGCGAGCGACAGAAGGGCAGCTTCAGATCGCTTCGTGTCGCTATGCGGTGACTGGGATTTCAGATATTATCCGACCGTCAACGAAATAGACGACTTCACATCTCCGGATTTTGACCGCTCGTCGGCAGAAAAGCTGCCGGTGCCTATGAGCTGGCAGGCGGCAGTCGACCGAGGCTACGACACACCGAACTACACAAATGTCAACTACCCCTTCCCCGCCGATCCGCCTTTCATTCCCGATGACATTCCCTGCGGACTTTACATACGCGATTTTCATATATCTGAGAAAGCCCTCGGCGATAAGCTCGTTTATCTGAACTTTGAGGGTGTCGATTCCTGCTTCTATCTCTATGTCAACGACCGCTTCGCTGCGTACAGTCAAGTCAGTCACTCCACAAGCGAGATAGATATAACTCCCTTCCTTAAGGATGGCGTGAACACACTGAAGGTCCTTGTGCTAAAGTGGTGCGAGGCATCATACTTAGAGGATCAGGACAAATTCAGATTTTCGGGAATCTTCCGCGAGGTCTTTCTGCTATTCCGGGACAAGATCCATATAGAAGACGTTCAGGTCAAGACGACCGTCAACAAAACCGGCAGTCAGGGTATGCTCTCTCTCTCGGTAAAGCTGAACGGAAAGGCAGACGTTACCTGCCGCGCGTCAAGGCACTGCGGGCTTTGCATCGGCGACACGGAACTCAGCGTTGACCGCGAAGGACAGCTTGAAATAATCGTAAGCAAGCCCGAAATGTGGAGTGCCGAAAATCCGCTGCTATACTATCTTTTCATAACATGCGGAGAAGAGCACATATGCCTTCGCGTAGGCTTCCGCAAATACGAGATCAAGGACAAGTGTCTTTTTGTCAACGGAAAGAAGGTCAAGCTGCTCGGCGTTAACCGTCACGACAGCGATCCGTGGCTCGGCGCGGCAACTCCTCTCGATAACATGACCGAAGACCTTATGATAATGAAGCGCCACAATATAAACTGCATAAGGACCTCTCACTACCCGAACGATCCGAGATTTCCGGGGCTTTGCGACAAGTACGGGTTCTATCTCTGCGACGAAACAGACCTTGAGTGTCACGGTATGCAACGTGCGGAAGGCGGCTGGGACGCACTGACTGACAGCGATATATGGACCGAAGAATATCTCGACAGAGTCAAACGCCTCTACGAGCGCGACAAAAATCACGCCTGCGTGATCTTCTGGTCGCTCGGCAACGAATCGGGTGTCGGAAATAACCAGCGCCTTATGTCGGAATATCTCCATTCGCGGGACAAAGACAACATCGTACACTGCGAGGACGCTACAAGGCGCTATTCAGCGAGAATAAAGAGTGAGGACGAGAACCTTCGCCACAACGTCGAGTGCGATTTTATTGACATAGAAAGCCGTATGTATCCATCGACGCGCGATATGCTTGATAACTATGTAAATAACCCCGATTTCAAAAAGCCGCTGTATCTCTGCGAATACTGCCACGCAATGGGCAACGGGCCCGGAGACTTCAAAGAATACTGGGATCTGATCTTCGCACACGATTCTCTCTGCGGAGGATGCGTATGGGAATTCACCGATCACTCGGTGGCGATCGGCGACGACCGCTACGCAGATCCGCACTTCACCTATGGCGGTGACTTCGGTGACTACCCGAACGACGGAAACTTCTGCGTCGACGGACTTGTTTATCCTGACCGCAGACCTCATACCGGGCTTCTCGAGTACAAGCAGGCTATAAAGCCCTTCAAAATAAACTTCGACCATTTGACGGGAGAATTTACAGTCTTCAACCGCAGATATTTTGAGAGCCTCTCCGACTGTGAGCTGTATATCTCGGTAGAGAAGAACGGCAAAACGGTCCGGACACAGAAAACAGAGCTTGACACCGAGCCGCAGACAAGCAGTAATCACAGCGTCGATCTCTCCGGGCTTGACGCGATACCGGGCTTCGGATATGTAACCTTCTCGCTCCGACTGAAGGAGCCGACCGAATGGGCTGACGCGGGATATGAGATAGGTCACGAACAGTTTGCCCTGCCCTATGTGGAAAAGAAGGCGAAAAAGGTCGTAAAATCCGATCCTATCTATACCTCTGCCACCGAAAAAGAGATAACGGTTACCTGCGGTCAGAGCGTATATACAGTCAGCCGTGTGAGCGGACTTATAACATCTATAACCGATAACGGAACCGAGATGATCTCTTCTCCGATCGTTCCGGCGGTCTGGCGTGCACCGACCGACAACGACAGAAAGATAAAGGCAGAATGGTACAAAGTCGGATATGACAGAGCGATGACCGAATGTCGCCTTGTCGGTGAGCCGAAAAAAGAGGGCAACGGGATCGCGGTTCCCGTAAAGCTGACTCTTTCACCGAAATCTCTCTATCCGATCCTTCGCGCAGACATTCTATATACCTTTTCAGCGGATGGACTTAATATGGAGTTCCGCGTGAAGGTCGGCGAAAACCTTCCCGAGCTCCCGCGCTTCGGCGTTCAGTTCAATATGCCCGAGGGCAACGAGAAACTGAAATATTTCGGCATGGGACCTTACGAAAGCTACAAAGATAAATGTCTCGCATCAAAGATGGGTGTCTACAAGTCAAAGGTCAGCGAGCATTTCGAGCATTACGTCCGCCCGCAGGAAAACTCGGCGCATACGGGAACAAGGTGGGCACAGGTCTCCAACCTCTGCGGTCACGGGCTTGTATTCACGGGGAACTTCAGCTTCAACTGCTCGCATTTCACACCTATGATGCTGACAAGAACCCCTCACGATTATGAACTTCTGCCACTCTGCGAGACTGTCGTAAACCTTGATTACCGTCAGGACGGCATAGGTTCGGCATCATGCGGACCTTCGCTCAATCCCGCCTACCGCTTTGACGAGAAAGAATTTCTCTGGAGCATTACCATAAAACCCGCATTCGTCAACGACATTGACCCATTTGATCTAATAAACGAATAAAAAATTTCGGCGTCCGGTTTTTCCGGACGCCGGTTTTATTATTTTAGTAATTAATTTCAAACAATCGAGAGCTTATCCTACTGCTAATCACCTTTCAGCTCTTGATCTGCTTCTTCTTGAAGATAAGCAACGTAAGGAATGCAAACAGCACGATACCGACGATATAATAGAAGATACCGAGTCCGAGGTTCACACCGAAAATGCTGAGATCGGTAGCTCCGCCGATAAGTGCACCGATATTTTGGAGGTTCGCTCTCGATGCGATCGACACCGCTCCGCTTACGGTGCCCGTAAGATCGGTGTATGCAAACGGTGTATATACGAGCCATCTCGAAAGATTCGGCATAAGGTACAGGATAAAGAACACCACTGTCTTGACACTTGATGCCGAAATGTAAGCTATCAACGACACGATAACCGACACGGCATTCTTGCGCGTCAGCACCGCCATAAACGCCGCGATCGCCATATAAAGCAGGACAGGCAACGAAGCGACAAATATCTTGCCGAAGAGCATAAGGGCTCCCGGGATCACAAAGTTAATCCCGAACAGCGACACAACGTCTCCCGTGAAGTAATCCCCGATTCCGAAGAATATCAGATGCTCAACAGACAGCAACACTGTCATTGCCGCCACGGACACGACATAAACAGTTAACGAGGCGAGCAGCTTCGCCGAGATTATCTGTATACGGCTTCTCGGGCGAATGAGCAGAAGCCTCACCGTTCCGCTTGAAAACTCGCTCGATATGATACCCGAAACGAGGACGACCATAAATATGCTCATTATGTTGATAAATGACATAAGAGTGTCGCGTATTCCGCCCTTTGTCGAAATATCCTCAGCCTGCGACAGCGGAGCATTATGAAGTATTGCCATGTGGTATGTCCTGATCGCATCTTCGTAATATTTAACGTTCCGCTCGGAATTACGGACGTAGATCGAGTAAGGCATGGGAATATTCAATATCTCAATATATGTGGGGGAGATCTCGTAGTCACTATCGGAAACAGGCATACAGCTCAGTGCCTGATTGGCTAACATCGGCATTAATTCGTCAAGCAGGTTGAATTCCCACCCCAGCGGTTCTCTGCCCTTTTCATAGGCAAATCGCCATCCCTCGGTTATCATAAGCTGATAATCATAGGCTTTCTGTGCATTGTTAAGCTCGATCTTGTGCTTTTCGGTGTTTTCAAGCTCATATTTACTCTTAGCGACAGTAAGCGAGACCTCGGCTTGCGTGAGTTCCTCCTCCGAATCATCAAGATACTCTTTAATGACCTCTTTTTCGGTTATGGAAATAATCTTATTAGTGAATTGATTGAATTCGCCAAGCGCCCGTTCGTAGCTTTGCTTCGTCTTTTCGGGCGAATAATGCGCTACTATCCAATCCCACTCATAATACTTTGATTCAGACTCTTCATTGTTATATTCGCAGACATCGTCAACGTTCACGGGAAAGCATGAGATAACATCGTATACTTCGAATTTCCCATTTACCAGAAGCTCAAGGCCCTTAAGCTGCAGAGCCATAATTGCAAGCTCGTTGGAATAAATACTCTGCTTCCACTCTGGGAGCTTGTTTTCCTCAAAGAAAGTGTAAAGATACTGTCTCCGAGTATTTGAATACACTCCCCATATATCGTCCTCCGACGCTTCGGACCATGCCACGGAGAAATTACCTTCCACAAGGCGTCCGAAAAAGTAATTCATAAGAGGAGCCGCAAGCATAAATCCCGCGATGACGAAAAGAAGGATCCTGTATCCGAGCTGTCTCCATATCTTTATAAGCTCGTTACCGGTCTGCTTAAGCATACCCTTCATATTCCCACCGCCTTTCTCTTATCGGGTGAATAACTGCCGGTTATCTCAAGGAAGGCATCCTCGAGCGAATGTCTGACGGGTGCCGCTGAGGTCACCCTAACATCGGCAAGTATCAGCTCGCGAAGCATTTCGGGAAGGGCCTTGCCGCCCTTTGCGGTGTCGGCAGTGACTCTTATCAGGTTTCCTTCGATCACAGCGGTATTTCCCGCAGCGACGATAAGCTCAAGCGCACGACCGGGTTCTTCGGTGCCGATAAGGTATTCGGATACGCTACCGCCATTGAGCCGTCTGATCTCATCCATAGTCTTCACGGCGACGAGGTTTCCACGGTCGATTATACCGACGCGGTCGCACATAAGGTCAAGCTCGGCGAGCTGATGACTTGAGATAAAGACCGCTGTGCCCTCGATATGCGAAAGCCTTTTTAAGATATCTCGCAGCTCCTTGATACCTACGGGATCAAGGCCGTTTGTCGGCTCGTCAAGGATAAGGAGCTTGGGACGGTTGAGCATAGCCTGCGCCAGTCCGAGCCTTTGCCTCATACCGAGCGAGTATTTTCCGACCTTGTCGTTGATCCTTGCCGAAAGCCCCACTATCTCTGCGACCTCGTCACACCGACTCTCGGGGATACCATCGTACATACGAAGATATTGCATAAGGTTCTGCTTTCCCGTAAGATACTTATACATCTCGGGGTTTTCGATAATACCGTTCACGCAGTTCATCGCCTTCATAGGCTCCTTACGCATATCGTAGCCGCAAACAGATACCTCTCCCGCCTCGAGAGAGAGGAGCCCGAGGACGACCTTGATCGTAGTCGTTTTACCCGAGCCGTTCGGACCGAGAAAGCCGAATATCTCGCCGGGCATAACATCGAGCGAAATATTATTGAGTATCAGTTTGGAGGACAGGTGCTTTGTCAGATTCTTTATCGACAGCACGGGTTTCATTTCTTCCATAACAGATCCTTTCATATTTTTAATCAGTCAAAAAATTCTACCTTTGTTGCATAGCAACGCTCTGACGAAGTGAATTTACCGAAAATATACTTGTCGGATGCCGATTCGCACATTATATAGAGCTTGCCGTCTACGGCGATGAGCTCCTCCGACATAGGTGCGATCTTCTTTGCACTCTTCTGCGACGCACTGTCAAAGACATAGAGCGGAAGCTCTTTGCCGAGAAGCGTTACCTTCTCATCGGTCTTTGCCGCATTTATATCGTACCTGTAAATGGTTGAGAAAGCGGGACCGTAAGAGGTCGAAATATACAGACTGTTCCCCAAAACGCAGAGTCCCTGCACCTGATCGGGAAGCGACAGTGCCGCCGAGGGAGCGTCCTCAACGCCGAATTCCCCGGTTTCGGAGAACTTTACGAGTACCGCCATAGCCTTGTTCTGGTCGCCCGCGGCGGTCTTGTACCAATGGCTCTCAAGGGTATCGTAGTTGCCGGCACGGTAGAATTCTCCCGCGATAAGTCCTTCCTCGGTTTTAGTGACGAAGGATACCCTTACCTTGTCGTCATCGGATACCTTAAGGTCGACCTTACCGATGAGTTTGACCTTTCCTCCGTCCTCGGCGTTCATGACGTCATTGTAGCGGCACACATAGAGACAGCAATCCGCGCTTCCGGCTATGTAAACATAGTCACCGTAGACCTCGATACCTCCGCAATGACCGTTGAAATCCGATCCGTCCTCTGTCTGTGCAAAGACGGTCTTCTTCAGCTTACCGCTTTCCTTGTCAACAACGTATACAGGCGACGCACTGCCGTTCTTCATATAGCCCGTGACAAAGAAATGATTGCCCTTTGTGTCGTCTGCTATCCCCTGCGCGATAAAGCCCTCATTCGTACCCGGAATATAGAAGGTAGCCTCCGAATTGCGGTAATAATCACTTACCGGCAGCCTGAAGTACCCGCGCACAGCGAGCAGGAAAAGTCCGACGAGAACAAGAAGTCCTCCGACGACTATCAGAACGATCGCCCAGACCGGGAGGCACTTTTTGTTTTCTGATTTTGAAATTTTCTCGTTAACCATTTTAGTTTCCCCTTTTAAAAAAATGGGTGCAACCGAATATATTCAGGTTGCACCCGACAAAGAACCTCTTATTCTTCGGTCCTGTCCTCTTCCGTATAGTCTTCGTAAAGCTCTCCGTCGGCAAGCTTTTGTGCTAACATCATATCCTTGACCTTCATAAGTCTCGTTATATTGCCGCGCTCGTTTTCGTCGAGCTTCATTTTTATTGATTTTATCGCCGTAAGGTACTGGGGCATCATAATATGCTCAAGCGCGTTGACACGGCGTCTCGTACGTTCGATCTCCTCGGCAAGAAGCTGAGCCGTCTTTTCGAGCTCGGCGAGCTTCACAAGGTCGGTAAGGACCGAATTAAGCTCACGGAGCGACTCGTCGAGTCCGCCGGAGGTGAATGCCAGACCGTAGTTATAGCTGTCGCTTCCTCCCTCCGAGAGTATCTCAAGGTCGAAAACGGGAACGGTGACGCTCATAACATTCTTATAGTCGACAGAAAGCTTTCCCTCTCTCTTCGGAAGTATCAGAGCCTCGGTCAGCATCTTTGGACTGCTCACCGCGTTCGCGGCAGAAAAAATGCCGTATACCCCTGCAAGTCTTGCCTCGACACTTTCGCGGAGCTCCTTATCTTCACGCACGACATCAAGAAAACGTCGCATCAGCTCGTCACGCTTATCCTTCAGGAGCTTATGACCGCGCCTTGCGGTATTGTAACGCGTATTCAGTTTTTTAAGCTCCATTCGAGTCGGATTTACACGAATCTCCGCCATATACGAACTCCTTTTTAAGTGCGCTTATTTTGCTTTCCAGTACTTCTCGACGAATTCCGGCTTGATACGCTTCATTTCGCTCCTCGGAAGGATAGATAGAAGCTCCCAGCCGAGGTCGAGCGTCTGCTCGATCGTGCGATTCTCATAGAAGCCCTGATTGATATATCTTTCTTCAAAGGCATCGGCAAACTTCGCATAAAGGCGGTCGATAGGCGTCAGCGCCGCCTCACCGAGAACCACCATAAGCTCCTTCGCGTCTTTGCCTCTCGCATAGCTCGAGAAAAGCTGGTTCATAACGCCCGAATGATCCTCACGCGTTCTGCCCTTTCCGATACCCTTGTCCTTCAGACGCGAAAGCGACGGAAGCACATCTACGGGAGGCAGATACCCCTTTCGGTACATATCTCGCGAGAGGATGATCTGACCCTCTGTAATATATCCCGTAAGGTCGGGGATAGGATGAGTCTTATCGTCCTCCGGCATAGTTAGTATCGGTATCATCGTGATAGAGCCTTCGCTGCCCATCTTACGTCCTGCCCTCTCGTACATCGTCGCAAGGTCGGTGTAAAGGTATCCGGGGTAGCCGCGGCGTCCCGGGACCTCTTTACGAGCCGCAGACACCTCACGCAGAGCCTCCGCATAGTTCGTGATGTCTGTAATAATGACAAGCACGTGCATGTTGAGGTCAAAAGCAAGATATTCCGCCGCCGTAAGAGCCATACGCGGAGTCGCGATACGCTCGATCGCCGAGTCTGACGCAAGGTTTATGAAGAGCACCGTTCTGTCGATCGCCCCGGTCTTCTTGAAGTCCGAGATGAAGAAGTCGGCTTCCTCAAAGGTAATACCGACAGCCGCGAAAACGACGGCGAATTTTTCATTGGTGCCAAGGACCTTTGCCTGTCTCGCTATCTGCGCGGCAAGGTTCGCGTGCGGAAGTCCCGAACCCGAGAAGATCGGGAGCTTCTGTCCTCTTACAAGTGTATTGAGGCCGTCGATCGTCGAAACGCCGGTCTGAATGAATTCGGAGGGATAGTATCTCGCCGCCGGATTTATCGGCGTACCGTTGATATTGAGCGATTTTTCGGGGATCAGCTTAACGCCGCCGTCGATCGGCTCACCCATACCGTTGAAAACTCTTCCGAGCATATTCGGTGAAACGGGAAGCTCGACCCCGTGTCCGACGAATCTGACCTTACTTGTAGAGAGGTTAAGACCTGCCGCGTTATCGAAGAGCTGAACGAGAACGTTTCTGCCGTTGACCTCAAGGACACGGCAACGCCTTACCTCACCGTTGTCGAGTTCTATCTCACCGAGCTCATCGTATTTGACTCCCTCGACCTGCCGCACAAGCATAAGAGGTCCGGCGACTTCCTCGATGGTTCTGTATTCTCTCATCATAAAGCGTCATCACTCCTTTGCTTCGGCAACCAGCGCGTCAAGCTGGCTCACGATCTCTTTCTTTATTTTCTCGAATTCTGCCTTGTAATTTTCATAAACGACGGATTTAGCGCGTCCTATCTTTTCTCTGACGGGAAGCTCCGATACCGCCTGAATGTCGGCTCCGGCTGCAATGGCGGCTTCGGCTTTATCCTTGAAGAAGAATATCAGATCGAGCAGGTCGCTCTGCTTGTCAAGCTGAGTATATCCGTCAACGAGGTCAAACATATCCTGTTGCAGATAATCCTCACGAAGAGATCTCGCGACCTCAAGCGTAAGTCTGTCCTCTGATGAAAGCGCGTCGACACCGACGAGCTTTACGATCTCGTCAAGCTCACTCTCCTTCTGAAGGATCTTCATACAGAGAGTAGCCTTGTCATTCCAGTCGCGTGAAACGTTTCCGACAAACCAAGGTGCGAGCCTGTCGCGGTAGAGCGAGTAGGAATTCAGCCAGTTTATCGCCGGGAAGTGCCTCTTGTATGCAAGTGAAGAATCAAGTCCCCAGAAGACCTTGACTATTCTTAGCGTCGCCTGCGAAACAGGCTCGGAGATATCACCGCCCTGCGGAGAGACGGCACCGATAGCCGAAAGCGCGCCGATCCTCTTGTCAGATCCGAGGCACACGACCTTACCGGCTCTCTCGTAGAACTGCGCGAGCCTTGAAGTAAGGTAAGCCGGATATCCTTCCTCACCCGGCATTTCCTCGAGTCGTCCCGACATCTCACGAAGAGCCTCTGCCCAGCGCGAGGTCGAGTCGGCTATGATAGCGACCGAATAGCCCATATCGCGGAAATATTCGGCGATCGTGATACCGGTATATACCGATGCCTCACGCGCGGCAACCGGCATATCTGAGGTGTTCGCAATAAGCACGGTTCTCTGCATTAGCGACTTTCCGGTCTTAGGGTCTGTCAGCTCAGGGAATTCACGAAGAACGTCGGTCATCTCGTTTCCGCGCTCGCCGCAACCTATATAAATGACTATATCTACGTTGCTCCACTTTGCGAGCTGATGCTGAACGACGGTCTTTCCCGAGCCGAAAGGTCCGGGGATACACGCGGTACCGCCCTTTGAGATCGGGAATAGGGTATCTATCGAGCGTATACCCGTTATCATAGGATCCTCCGGCGCGAGCTTTACGGCATAAGGGCGCGCGACACGCACGGGCCACTTCTGCATAAGGGTAATATCCGTGATCGTCCCGTCGGGGTACTTTATCTTTCCGATCCTGTCGTCTATATGATAGTCACCCGACTTGATCTCGATTATCGTGCCCGACACGCGCGGGGGAACGATGATCTTATGACTTACGACCTCGGTCTCCTGGACCGTACCGTAAACATCGCCGGGATTCACCTTGTCTCCGAATTTAAGAGTCGTCTCAAAGTGCCATATCTTATTTCTGTCGAGTGCGGGTTCGTCAACGCCTCGGGGAAGATTCGAGCCGTGTCTGTCGCGTATGACCTCAAGCGGACGCTGGATGCCGTCATATATGTTCTGAAGCAGTCCGGGTCCGAGCTCGACCGAGAGAGGCGCTCCCGTCGAAACGACGGTATCTCCCCTTCCAAGTCCCGCGGTCTCCTCGTAGACCTGTATAGAGGCGCGGTCGCCGTGCATCTCGATTATCTCGCCGATAAGTCTCTCGCGTCCGACGCGGACGACGTCGAACATATTGGCTTCCTTCATTCCCTCGGCGATAACGAGAGGTCCGGACACTTTTACAATTTTTCCTTCAACAGCCATTATAGCCTCCAAATCATTCCTTGAAAAGTATGTCTGCTCCTACGGCTCGTTCAACGGCACTTCGTATGTTGTTCATACCGAAGCCGTCCGAGCCCGCGCGACCCGGTATCGACACGATCGCAGGGAGCGGATCATCCTTGTATTTCGCCGTTTCGGCGGTAAGCTGCTCAGCATAATTCTCGACGAGGAATATCACGGCAAAGCTGTCGTCCTTCGCCAACTTGTGAAGTATCTTCCCCGCCTCAACGGCATCGGATGCCTCGTAGGTCGAGAACCCGAGTGCCATATAACCGAGAACACTGTCGCGGTCGCCTATTATCGCGATCTTATACATAACAGTCACGCAACCTTTCCCTGATCCTGTCCTCCGGGAGCGCAGCATCCTTGCCGGCGAGGATTATCCTCACGTTCTTTATCTCGTTTTCAAGAGCAAGAATATAGGACACGGGTACTTCGATACCCATAGTCACATGTTTTCCTGCCTCCGAAAAACGCAGACGGCAGTTGTCACATGTTCTCTCTATTATCTCAAGGTCGCACCCGGGACGGCAGTTTTCGGTGATATAAGGATACTTCTTGCCGATAAGGGCGAAGAGCTCCTCTTCTCCCGCTCTGAAAGCTTTTCGGAAGTCTTCCCTGTCGATGCTTCCGCCGTCGACGAGCGCCGCGGGAACAAGAGTGTCACCGTAAGCTCCGCATCTCATTCTCAGGACCCTCAGACAGATCATAAAATCCGTGAGGTCAGCGGACGCGGTGCAATATTTCGTTATATAAGGTATCCTGTATTCCTTTGCACAGGCGGCAATGTCAAGAAAGCACGCCCGGTCAAGGATAAAGTCTATGCTCTGCGGGTTTCCGGTCTTTTTGAAGGCGTATATCGCCTCGGCAGCCGCCTTTGCCATGTTCTCGGGAAGTGCCGAAAAATCGCGCTTTTCGCAAGCCTCGACGACAGTCGAAGCCGATACGCTTCCCGTGTCAAACAGCATGGGAGTAGGATCTATCCCGCGGAATCCGCACTTTATCGCCGCCTTTATATTGTTACAGTCGTATGGGTACTCAAATACCTTAATTACTCCGGGATGCGGCAATCCCGACTTTACCGCGTCAAGTCCGGCCTTGAGTGCCGCGAGCAGAGTGTCCTCGCACGAAGCGGCAGTCACCCTGCCCTTCTGTGAAAATCCGTTCTCGCGGAGCACCGCGAAGGCTTCATCCGAGCTTTCCGACGCGAGCATTCTCTCAAGCTGCGCGCGGCTTACGAGTCCCGACTCAAGCGACCTGACCTTTGCGGAAACAAACGCATATTCGGTTTCAGAATAATGAACCGCCATAGCTCATTCCGCCTTTCTCTCTAAGTTATTAAGCGTCACGGTGAGACCTTGAAAAGTATTCCGTAGACCTCGCTCTCAAGCGTCTCACGCAGGCGCGAGAAGATCATCGAGAGCGAACAGTTCACCTCGACGTCCCCGTATTTCAGTATAAGTCCGCCGTCGATCGGAGCTGTGGTTTCAGATAGCTTCAGCTTCTTCACCGTAGCGGGAGCGATCCTACCTGCAACGGCGACTGCGGTCTCGGCTATAAGCGCCTCTCCGTGAGCTTTAAGGTCTGCCTGATTCAGTACTACCTCGTAGCTTTCCGCCGTTTCAAGCTCATCCGGACCATAATTTTTCAGCTCGTCCTCCTCGGCTCTGACCTGCGCCGTAAGTACCGATGACAGTATATCGACGAGCAGCTTACGATAATCCTCGGGCGCCATGGAACGTATATCGTTCATGGCATGTGAAAACGCCTCGTCAACGAGGGCGCTCCGCTCGGCAAGCACGACATTGCGCTTTTCGATAGCGATCGAGGACTTTAGTCGTGCGATACGCGAGGAAGCCTCACGCTCGGCGTCGGCAAGCATCGAATCGCGCAGAGCCTTTGCACGCGCTTCGTAGTCGGCATCGATCGAGTCGCATTCCGCTTTTGCGGCTGCGAGCTTTGCGTCGGCGTCGGCTCTTGCGTCATCGGTCAGCTTTTTTGTGATCTTATCGAGTCCGGTCATTTGTCAGGCAGCAGCCGTGAGGGCAGCGGGCATGAAGAGTATGAACAGGACCGAAACGAGAAGTGCAAGTATCGCGTAGGTCTCGACAAGTGCGGTCGAGGTTACGGCTTTACCAGAAGCTTCGGGATGCTTTGCGACCATATTGATACCGGCGACGGCGGTCTTGCCCTGCTTTACAGCGGAGATATAACCGACGACAGCCATAGGCAGACAGGCGGCGAAGAGATAAAGTCCGCCGTTGAGGGTCAAAGAATAGCCTCCGCCTATGATACCGGTCTTGATCATTACCATGAAGGCAACGACGAAGCCGTATATACCCTGTGTAGCGGGAAGAATATTCAGAACGAGAGCCTTACCGAATTTCGAGGGATCCTCGGACATAACTCCCGCGACCGCTTCGCCGCAGAATCCGACTGCCTTTGCGCTTCCCCATCCGGGAAGGATCACAGCGAGAGCCGCTCCAAGCACCGCAAGAGATGCCGGCTGGAAAAGAATGTTTGTTACGAATTCCCAAATGTTCATTTTTTGATCTCCTTAAATCATATATAAATATTTTTTGATTACTCATCATCAATGTCGGTAAATTCGCCGATCTCGGTTGCGGGAACGAATTCCCTTCCGCCATCCTCATAGAATTTTCCGAAGAATTCAATATACTGAAGCCTGCTTGTGTGAACGAAAGCACCGAGCGCGTTAAGCGCAATGTTTATCGGGTGTCCGACAATACCCACGGCGATAAGCAACGCCCAACCCGCAACGGTATTGCCCGGCATCGTTCCTATGATGTTCAGAACCATCGCTATTATACTCGAGGCAAGTCCGAGGGCAAGAATCCTTGAATACGACAGAAGGTCGGAGCAGTAGTTTATCAGCCCGTAAAGACTCAGAAAACCCTTTATGGGCTTCATCAACCAGTTCTTTTCTCTTCTGCCACCGGTAAGGATTACAGCAAGCGCCGCACCGACAAGTACCCAGATCCCGACATTCGGGACGAGAGCCACAAGCGCGACAGAACCGAACAGAACCCACCAGAGCCCTATGTCAAGTATCGCGTCAAGAACATGACCTTCGCGGCAGAGGATATAAAACTTCACCGCCATTCCGGCGATAAGGTGCGCCGCACCTACCCCAAGGCTCACGATAAGGAAGCTTAACGGATCCTTGACCGGATCTATCCAAATCGCCTGCTTGAATTCGGGGGCACCGAACATCTTCGTCGCGATCTCGTAGGGCAGATCCCCGAAGAATCCTCCGAAAAGAATACCCATGATGACGCAGGATATTCCGCACCAGCCGAACATCGTGATGTTCTTTTTCAGTTTTCCTTTTATCTTAAGTGCCGGAACACCGACAAAAGCGACGAGAATGAAGAGGAGCCCGTATCCCGCGTCGGCGAACATCATGCCGAAGAGTATGCAGAAAAATATCGCCATGATGAAGGTCGGATCGTAGCTTCCGTACTTCGGGTAGGAGTACATTCCGACGACCCACTCGAAGTTTTTTGCAAATGCGTTGTTCTTAAGCAGCACCGGAGGATCGTCTTCCTCTGTCGGATCTTCAAAACCGTAGGCACAGGCAAACCCGGACAGAAATTTTTCGACCTTTTCCTGCTTTTCGGCGGGTGCCCAGCCGGTAAGATAGTTGACCGGCCCTGCCGAGAGCATCTTCTCGCGGTTGCGGAAGGTCTCAAGCACTGTGCTCTCAATGTCGCAAAGCACTCTGAGATCATCTATCTCAAGGGCGAGCGTCCGAAGCTCTTCGGTAAGTTTTTCCTTCTCTTTCCCGAGCCTTGACACCTTCGAGGAAGCCTCTCGCGAAAGCGCAGATGCGGTCTTTGGCGACTTCGGAAGTGCCGCTTTCACGAATCCGACAGAGGCGAGCAGCTTTGCCGCCGCGTCGGAATACCCGTTCAGCGTGTAAACGCCGACATAGACGGTACCTCCACCCGAGCTTGTCTCTGTCAGATAAGAAAAACGTTCTGCAAGCGCCTCGGTCAAAGCTCCGATATCCGTTCCTCCGGGGAGCGAGCCTCGGACAAAGGAGGTCGTCGCCGTCCCCTCGAAATCAAGAGGAAGCGTATCGTCATACCAAGGCTCGGCGACCCGCAACAGGTCTTCGGCAGCCCTTATCTCATCTTCGATGCGTGACGTTTCTTTTAGATTTTCTTCGACTTTCCCGACAGTTTCCCACGCCCTTTCGGATGAACCGTCGGATGCGAATGCGTCTCTGTCAACCGTAATTTTCGGCTTCAGGAGCGCAAATTTTCTGACGCTGTACTTTTCGAGCGCGGCAACAGCCGAGCGTATCCGCGCGACAGATGCCTCCGCATCAGCCTTCTCGCCCGGGTATTCGCACGCGGGAAGCGCTTCCTTCTCCGCGTCCGCCGTGACGATCTCGATGCACCGGAGCTTCATAAGTCCCGAAACGATAGCATCACAGTCGTCCCCCGCCGCGAAAAGCGACAGCTTTTTCATAGGAGCTATTGACATTGCCTGTAAATCCCCCGGATTATCTCTTCCGATGCGGCGTGCATACGGAACTGTGCCGTGCGACGCAGCTCTTTTGCCTCGGCACCTGCGTCTTCTCGACTCTTTTCGATCAGCTTGTCCGATTTTTCGGCAAGCTCGGCAAACATTCTGTCAATCTCAGCGCGGGTATCGGCCTCGGTCGACAAAAGCAGAGCCTCACCGCGTGAGGTCGCCTCGGATCTCATCTTCTGCACTTTAACGTCGGCGTCGGAACGGATCGCCGCAGCCTCTGCCTCAGCCGCCTTGATCTTTTCTATGGCTTCATTCGTCATTTCAGCGTACCGTAACCTCCAAATTATCCTTTCAGGATTAAAATTTGATTGGTCTATTATATCATATTAAGGGAAAAATTTCAATTATTTTCCTTCGATTTTACATTTATTAAATTATCTATTAATATTAAGTCATATTCTTTGTCACCGAGAGCGAAAAATTTGCCCCCCACTACACAGTATCCCCTTGAAAGACTCCGCCGATACCGTGAAAGAGTGCGGCGATTGAAAAAGGCTCCCGGAGGGAGCAGACCTCCGTCTTCGGTCGAAAAAACGAAACCGTGACGCGAGCTTACTTTTTTTCCGTCGAAAAGGCGAAGCGAGGCACGCACAACTGTCGAAAAATGCTCTTCGGAGGTAGCCTCAAATTCAATAGAGTAGCGTGATGCGGGAAAAAATCTTTTTTTCGGGTCGGGATCAGCGTCGTA
>CALYSG010000016.1 GCA_945485605.1 uncultured Clostridia bacterium | reverse complement strand
GGCACCGCCTGCCCGCAAGCCTTTGAAAAGGCTTGACCTAAACTTTAAAAAAGCGAAGGGGCATTATCCTCACCTTCTGTGAGGATAATGCCCATCATATTTCACTACTTCAGACCACAGCATATCCGACGGCAAGCAGGATCACGCTCACAATGATCATGCCGCCGCCGAGAATCAGAAAATGAGGAAGCCAACGTCTTCCCTTCTCGTCCTTTTCGGCTTTGTAGTCGTAGTAGCTTTTATACTTTTTCGGTTGTTTTGTCGGGATCAAAGAGTGAAGTGCGAAATTTCTGAAAATATACGCTATCGAATCAAATCCTCCCATTGCGCCGACCCAACTAAGCCCCCCGACTCCGGCATAGAGCAGTCCGGCAACGAAAAAGACGTTGCTGAGCCTTTCAAAAACTTCCTTTATCCCGGAAGAAGCAAAGACCTGCTCCGCGAACATAAGAGCAACGGTCAGCGCGAGAAGTATCGCTCCCGAGACCATCCAGCCCGTCTTTCCGGGCATCTTAATATGCCTTTTTTCAGCCATTGTCAGATGCAAGCTCGGCTCTGTACTTCTCGAATTCTTCGTCGTTGCAATATACGAAGTGACCGGGCGCGACCTCCCGCACCGAGGGCTTGTCGACCGTATAGTCATGCTCGGCGAGCGGATTGTACTCTATCCTCTTCCTGACCTTCTCGTATTCCGGGTCGGGCAACGGGATCGCCGACAGAAGCGACCTTGTGTAAGGATGAAGCGGATGACGGAAAAGCTCATCGGAATCGGCAAGCTCGACCATTTTACCGAAATACATAACACCGATCCGGTCGGAAAAGTACTTAACGACCGAAAGATCGTGTGCAATAAAGAGCACGGTCAGGTCAAAACGGTCGCGAAGGTCATTGAGAAGATTTATAACCTGCGCCTGTATTGACACATCGAGAGCCGAGACCGGTTCGTCGGCAATTATCAGCTCGGGGTGCATTATAATCGAACGCG
The DNA here is from genome assembly GCA_945485605.1 of uncultured Clostridia bacterium. GTDB lineage: Bacteria > Bacillota > Clostridia > Oscillospirales > CAG-272 > RGIG3994. Next base: position 17,421 of record CALYSG010000016.1, on the reverse strand, counting down.
CAACTCCGATCCTCTGCCTCTGACCTCCGGAAAATTCGTGAGGATAGCGGTCGGCGTATTCGGGAGCGAGTCCGACAAGGTCGAGCATCTCAAGGACCTTGCGATTGAGTTCCTTCTTGTCCCGCTCGCCCTGAATAATAAGTCCCTCGGCGATTATCTCGCGAACCGTCATTCGGGGATTGAGTGAGGCTATCGGGTCCTGAAATATCATCTGTATCTGCGTCACAAGGCGCGTCTTTCTCGCCTTTCTCAGTTCCCGCGAATACTCACGGCGCAGCTCGGAGTTCTTCTCGTCGGCGGCAAGGAGAGGCTGATACTTCTCCTTGACCTTCTGCACCTGTTCACGCTGATACTGTCTGTCGCAGTGCTTCTGATCGTAGATCGCCTGCTTCATTTCCTTTCTGAGTCGGGAAACTTCAGCCTGCCCGCCGGGAGTCTTTTTCGCCTCTTCGATCTTCTTTTTGTAGTCGTAAAGTCCCGCGCCGATGCGGATGCCCTTGAAATAAATATCTCCGCCCGTGATGTTGTAGAGCTTTATTATCGAACGGCCTGTCGTCGTCTTTCCGCAGCCCGACTCGCCGACAAGGCCGAAAGCCTCACCCTTCTTTATGTCAAAACTGACATCGTCGACCGCCTTGGTGCTTCCGAAATACTGGCGGAGGTGCTCTACGCGCAGCAAAACTTCGTTATTGTTCGTCGCCATAGCTCTCCTGCCTCCTGTTCTTCATTCTGCTTATCCTGTCGGTGACGGTCTTCGGCGGGTCGACATGCGGCGCATTCGGATGAAGCAGCCAAGTCGCCGCGTAATGGGTATCCGAGATCTTAAACATCGGCGGCTGACGTTCAAAATCTATCTTCATGGCGTACTTGTTACGTTCGGCGAAGGCGTCACCCTTCGGAGGATAGATCATGAGCGGCGGTGTACCGGGGATCGAATCGAGCTTATCATCGGTATCAAGGTCGGGCATCGACGAGAGCAGTGCCCACGTATACGGATGCGCCGAATGGTAGAAGATATCACTTGACGTGCCGTATTCGACTATCTTTCCGGCATACATGACCGCAATACGGTCAGCCATATTCGCGACGACGCCGAGGTCGTGCGTAATGAAGATGATAGAAAGATCTCTTTCTCTCTTCAGCTTTCCTATAAGCTCAAGTATCTGCGACTGTATGGTAACGTCAAGCGCCGTCGTGGGTTCGTCGCATATGAGTATATCCGGGTCGGCAGCAAGGGCTATGGCTATAACGATCCTCTGACGCATACCGCCCGAGAACTCGAACGGGTACTGATTGTACCTCTTTCTCGGCTCGGAGATGCCGACCTCCTCCATCAGCTTTATGGCTTTCGCCTTGGCAATACTCTTTGTGACCTTGTTGACAACGCCCGAAGCGTTCGCCTTCAGAAAGTCTATCATCGCGACGGTCTCATCGTCAAAATTCCTGTTATTTGCGACCGAAAGCCTCTCGCGATAATGCTCAAGCACTCGGTCTATCTTGCGCAGGATGTCCTCCTTCGCCTCATCAAGGTCGGTAACAGAAGCCGGTACTACCTCCGCCTTCGGGGTCTTGCCCCTCGCGACGATGGCATCATACCTTGCCTTTTCCTTGGCATAGCGTGCGCTTTCCCTCTTGTTCTTATCTATCGACGAGAAGTAAAGCTCCACCGAACCGCGCAACGATTCACCGAAGGTATAAGCCACGCCGTCCTTCACCGTCTCAAGCTGATCGATGCTGCTTTCGACCGCCTTCTTCATCTTATCGGAGGCAGCGAGCCATTCCTTCTTATCCGGATTGCCGTTGAAAACGCTCTTTTCCGCTTCAAGAAGAGCGATCGCCTCGCGCTTCTTTTCGTCCGCCCTGTTTGCCGAATACATGAGTCCCTTTTTCGCATCGGCGATAAAATCGAGCATGAAGTTATCGTCAAGGTACTTTCTCATAAACCGATTGAGCTCGTCGACCGGCATTTCGGGAAGGGGATCTTTGCTGAAGGTAAGATAATAACCCATCGCAAAGAAGTTCGGCATCGTTTTCGCAAGCGCGTCGCGAAGGACGTCTCCGATGCACGTAAGCACCGCAGAGGTATTCTTATATGAGCTGTCCTTTGCCTTTCTGTCCGAATCAAGAGCCGATCTGAGCTCACCGATCTTTCCGCGAAGCTCCTCGGCGCGGTCGCTCACGACGTACTTGCCTATCGAGAGCGCAGCTTCCTTCCGTATCTTATTGACGCGGTAGACAACGTCCTTCGCGCCATTCTTCGACATCTCGAAGGTCAGTGCGTCGATATCGTCGGCTGCATCCGAGGCTGCCGAGTACCTTCTTCTGTAATCCGACTCAAGGGCAAGGTGCTTATATTCGAATTTATCGAAATTCTTACATTTTGCGCCGATCTCAGCCGCTTTTGCGGCATCTTCCTTCGCTTCCGCTTCGATCATGTTGACACGCAGACGTTCAAGGTAGGAATTGAAGAGGAATCTGCTCTCCTTTTGTCTTGCCCTGCCCTTGAGGATCATTGCCTCCGTGAGCTGTCTGCCTATCTTGACGATAGGATTAAGGCTTGACATAGGGTCCTGGAAGATCATAGCGATCTTATCACCGCGAATACGGTGGAATTCGGATTCCGAGAGCTTCAGAAGGTCTTTTCCGTCATATATTATCTCGCCGCCCTCGACGATAGAGTTTCCGGCGAGGATACCGAGTACCGCCTTTGACGTGACCGATTTTCCCGAGCCCGATTCGCCGACTATGGCAAGAGTCTCGCCCTTATAGAGGTCAAAGTCGATGCCTCTGACCGCCTGAAGCCTTCCGTTTGAGGTACGGAACGACACCATAAGGTTTCTGACCTCAAGTTTTTTCTCCGCCATCAGTCATCAACTCCTCTCGTTGACGGGTTGAACGCATCCCTAAGTCCGTTTCCGAACAGGTTGAATGATATTATCAGCAGTGATATGAATATGGCAGGAAAGAATATTACGTGAGGTGACGAGGTCATCGCCGCCTGTCCCTGCGACATAAGAACGCCTATCGTCGTTCCGGACATTTCCGAAAGGTTCACTATCCCGAGGTATGTGAGGTTCGTTTCCGAGCTTATTACGCCCGGGATAACGAGCGCACAGCTCGTAACGATGGTACCGAGAGAGTTCGGGAAAATATGCTTGAACATCAGTCTCCAGTCAGACGCGCCGAGCGTTTTCGCCGCGTAGACGAATTCCTGATTCTTGAATCGGTAGAACTGCTTTCTCGTCAGCGCCGCCATACCTATCCATCCGGTAAGGACAAAGGCAAACAGGAACGACACCACCGTGCCGACCTTCTGCGCCAGATGAAGCTGGAAGAGCGTCGCGGTGACGATAAACGGTACGCTCGAAAGAACGTCCGCGATCCTGTCAAGCACGAGGTCGACGGCTCCGCCGTAAAAGCCCTGTATCGCGCCGTAGAAGGCTCCTATCGTAAGGTTTATCGCCGAAACTAAGACAGCGAAGATAAGAGAGAAGCGTGCGCCGATGCCGATGGCGGTCATAAGATCCTGTCCCAAGCTGTTGGTTCCGAAGATGAAGAAAGGCTCGTTTCCGCCGTTAAGGTAGCGGTAGTAATTATAGTAATCTACGCGGCACTGGACCGCTCCCGACTTCGCAAGGCTGTAAATATACGAGCCGTTGTCGCCCGCGATCCTCTTGCTCGTGTACTCCACGGGACCTTCAAGGCGTTTTTCGGTACAGTAGGCGGGCACGAGGTTGCCGTCTTTGTCAAGCGCGGGAGTTCCCTTCTGGTCTTTGACCTTATACCAGATATTCGGGCTGTCGGTGATCCCCTTTATATCGTCGGAATTAACGACCGGATAGAGTACCTGAATACCCGTTTCGTCCTGCCATCTCTGTATCTTTTCGTATTCCTCGTAGGACATTACCAGAGTCCTTACACCGACGTTGTAAAAGGCACAGACATCGGCAGTGTAGTAATACTCTTTTACCTTCTGACCTCTCTTTATGACCTCTACTGTCTTAGTCTCCTTTATCTTAAGGAGAGGGTTCCTGCCGGTCTCCTGCTGTATTGCTTTGATGTTATCGAGCATGGTCTGGCTGAGGTCCATGGTCCTCGCCCCACCGAAGAAGCTGCTGCCTTGGTTTGCAAAGTAGGGTATGAAAGGCGGCATATTGATGAAAACGTTATCCTTGTTGTCAAGCGTATAAGGCGACGCGATCGGCGTTATTATCGCAAAAAGCACCAGTACGCCTATTATGATCGCCGCGACGACCGATGATTTGTTCTTTTTGAACCTGATCATCGCGTCGGCAAAATAGCCCCTTGATTTCGTTGAGAGCTTTTTATCGTGAATGACCGCATCCCTCTGCGCGAATTCAAACATTTCGGCGGGGATGTGCTCAGTATTATTCAGTGTGTTAAATTTACTCATTTGCGCGGCTCCTTTCGTTCACTTCTTCGACCCGACGCGGATCCTCGGGTCAATAAAGCCGTAGCTTATATCGACGACAATTCCCGCCGCAAGTCCTATAACGGTATAGAATACCGTCAGCATAATGAACATCGGGTAATCGCGCCCGTTTATCGAATTGAGGTAAAGCTCACCGACTCCGGGGACGGAGAATATATTCTCAATGATAAGCGAACCCGAAAGGATACCTATGAATTCTCCGAAGATCGACGGAAGCACGACCACCATGCAGTTCTTCATCGCATGACGGACGGTCGCCTGCGTCTTCGTAAGTCCCTTCGTCCTTGCCAGGAGCATGAACTCGCTCGTAAGGACCTCCGTAAGCTCGGCACGCGTCGTGCGCGTAAAGCCGGCGATCACTCCGAAGGAGAGCGCAAGGATAGGCGGCAGCATACTCCAAAGAAACTGCGGGTCAAAATACGATATACTTCCGAGCGGCGTTCCGTCTATCGTGCTTCCGAAAAGGAAGGGGAACCAACCGAGCTTGAACGCCAGAAAATACTGTACCAAAAATGCGTACACAAACGACGGTACCGATATCGCCACCATCGTGACCGTCGAGATCACATGGTCTATCCATGTGTTCTTCTTGAGAGCCGCGAAAATACCGAGACTTATACCTATAGGTATACTCAGAATGATCGAAAAAAGATTTACTATCATTGTCGCAGGCAGCTTCTCAAAGAATATTGCCGCAACCTCCTGCCCGGGGTAGAGCTTATCGCTCACGCCCCAGTCAAAGCGCGTCAGTACACCCTTTAAGAATATACCGAACTGCACGAGGTACGGCTTGTTGTAGCCGAGAGCCTCGCGCTTTGCCTCGATCACGGCGGTGTGCGGGTCGCCTGCCGGCAGCGGTACCGGGGGCAACATTCTGATGAGGATGAAGCACATCAATGATATGATGAACAGCGTCAGCAGCATCAGTGCAACCCTTTGCGCTATATATTTTAAATGTGACATAATTGCCTCCGGATTGTTTTACTTACTCAAAAGACTTATAAAACGTCAAAAGCAGAGGCGAAAAAGCAGGTGTCTGCCTGCCTTCCCGCCCCGTCTGACCGGTTCATACCGGTAATTTTCGCCGTATTACCGCACGGCGGGCGGAACTTTTTCAGACCTGTATACCGGAACGGTCAAAATGACCGTTCCGGTAATAGGTCAGTTATGATTTCTTACTGATCCTTTTATCAGTATGAGAGTGTGCCGTCCTTCTGCTCTGCGACGTATGCCTTCCATTCGGTCTCGTCGTAGTTGTACTTCATATAAGCGATACCGCCGCGGCCCATGACCGAGCTGTATTCCTCAACGACGTAGTAGACCTGCTTCGAGAGAAGCGATGCGCCCGCATCCTGAATCATCGGGATATAGTCGTATGTCGACATTATCGTTGCTTCGATCTTCGAGAGGATCAGAAGCCTTGTCGGGGTATCCGCCTGACCGTAACCGAAGTTGTACTCCTTGCCTCCGACGGTAACGGTCGTGCCGTTAAGCGCATCGGACCACTGATACATCGTCATGGTGAGGTCCTTGCCGTCGATCTTTATCGTGATATCGACCTTGTTGGCATCGAACCAGCCGGCATCGTATGCGTAGCCGGGGTTGCAGTAGAGGTCGGTCAGACCGTAGGGATCGAGAGCCGATCCGCTCCAGCCGCCGAGAACCGTATCAGCCATGCCGTTCTTGATGTTATCCGACCAAGCGTCGCCGAGAGGAGACGAGAACTTGAAGACTATCTTGCCCTCGAAGGCAGTTCCCTTCGTTACCTCTGCCATCTTCTCGTTGAGGTAAGCAAGCAGCTTGTTCATGAAGTCGTTCGGAGCGGTGCTCGCCGCATAGGTGATCTCTATCGTCTGATCACTGGTCTTGCCGTCCTTAGAGGTGATATAGCCCTTCTCGAGAGCTTCCTTGAATGCCTGATTGTAGAGTTCCTTCGCCTTTACGGGGTCGTAGCCGGTGATCGACTTGACCGCCTCGTCAAGGCTTTCAAACTTCGATACATCGACCGAGTAGAAGTCGCAGAGTGCCTGCTTCGCGTAATCGGTGTCGCGATATTTCGCGCCGGTCTCGGGATCGTAGATATAGTTGTTACCTATAATGCCGTAGCCGCCCGATCTTGACGGGTTGACAGCCGTGCAGAGCGCTTCCTTGTCGTATGTGACGGCGACCGCCTTGCGGAAGCTCGTCAGAGTCATAGTCTCAAGGTCAAACTTCGACTTGTCGAAGCCTTCGTTTGCCTCTCTCTCCTTGATCGCATTGAGGTGACCGTTGAAGATGAAGAAGAATATAGTCTCACTCGGAGTGAAGTAGCAGTAATCACTGCTTCTGTACTGTTCGAAATCCTCGGCCTGCAGTCCGTAACCCATGAGCTGACCCTTAAGGAACATTTCCTTACGGGTAGAAGCCTCTTTTACCTTCTGGGTCGTGATCTCGGTGGTCATGTACATATCGTATTCCTTGTTGTCCTCGGGATCAACATAGGTGTGCTTACCGTCGGTATAGCCGTACCAGTTTTCGTTTCTGACGAAACGCATCGAGCTGTCCTTCGTGTAATCTACGAGCTTATAAGGTCCGTAGGAGCTGGTGGTCTCGACGCTGGTGTTGTAGGTGCTCGACCATGCCTTCGAGGTCTCGTCCTGCTTGAGGTTGGCTTCGTAAAGATCCTGCTTTACGATCCAGTTGCCGGTAAGGTTGTAAAGGAGGTAGAAGTCCTTCAGCGACTTTGCAAGTACGAGAGTGATCTCGTATTCGCCGGTCTTGTAGAGACCGACCGTCTTATCGAAGTCAACATCGGCGGGGTAGGACTTCTTTATTACATAGTATTCGGGAACGTCCTTCGCGGTCTCATTCCACGCGGGGTTGCCGGTGACTACGGGAGCAAAGAGCTCGTAGTTCTCATCGGTAAGCGGGATAAGTCCGTCGGCATCAGCCTTCGCGATAAGTGTTGCCCAGTTGGTGACGTCAAAATATGCTGCGCCGTAAGCGTCGACATAAGCCTTCAGCGTATCGCCGCTGAGGTGCTTGAGGGCGAAGTTAAGACCGATATAAACGGGGCTGCCTTTGTAGGTATAAGTTCCGTCGGCTTCCTTCTTCATAGCGTCGCGGTCGACTTTTTCGCCCGCACCGTTATCTTTGAGCTTTGTCTGACCGGCGTTCGCGTAGTTCTCTGCGCCCGCGATCGAGAAGCTGCCCGCATAGTAATCGGTAGCACGGTAGTTGAGGTACTTTGCATCGAGAAGCATCTTCATCGAGTAGATGTAGGTGTCGGCATTGATCTTTGTGCCGTCTTCCCACTTAGCATTCTCGTTGAGCTTGATCTTGTAGGCATAGCCGCTCGTTGCAGACTCGGGGATGCCGTACTTGTTGTTTTCAAGAGCCTTGACAGCCTCGGTAACGTCTTCCGGGAAATCGGCAGCCATCTCGGGGATTATCGTGTAGCCCTTGTAAGCATCCACGCCCTCAACGGTCGAGGGGTGAAGTGCGTCGTTGAAAACGAAGCCGTAAAGTCCTACACGGAGGAAGTCCGCCGGATAAGCGTCGTCGTTCGTTTCATAGGTGTGGGGGTTCCAGTTGACGGGGAGGGTTATAACCGCATCCTTAAATACATAGGATTTGGATGGGTCGAAATAGACTCTCTCATACGTCGGCTGATCGGGTTGGTCTCCGCCACCGGTCGTCGTTCCGGTGCCGTCATCGCCGCCGCCCCGGTTGCACGACGAGCACGATGCGATCATCGGGAGCATCATGACACATACGAGCAAGAGAACTAATGCGACTGTGAGTTTGCGTTTCATAATTTTGTCTCCTTTTTGATTTTCTGCCGCTTCGGCAGGCGAGATCGGCTGTATTCTGCCTTTTCCGGAAGCCGTCCGGCAAGTTGATATTACTTATTATATCCATTATGCAAGTCGTTGTCAATATGTTTCAGCGATTTTTTTATGGTTTCGATTCATTTTTTTGAATCATTTTCCAATAACGCGCATTTTCCTTGTTAACATGCCCATTTTTCGAAAAAATGCGTATTCGGCAGACAGATCCGGGCGAAACCGAAAAGGCGCCCGAAGGCAATTTTGCAAGTTGCTGCCCGGTAACTTGCAAAAATCCATGGAAACCTGCAAAATTGCAAAAAACAAGGAAGACCGACCCGTCAATGATCAGTCTTCCCTGAAAATGTTATTTTCAGTCAAGAGTCAGGCTGTCTGCGTTCAGAAAATCGTGTGCTCTTATCAGCGAGTCTGTCGGAACGAGCGTCGAAGCCCCGCAATCGCGGCAGGTAACCCTTATCCCGTCGTCAAGCACCTCCGCATCGCAGGCGTGGCAGACACCGCCCTCGCAGTTACAGCGGATATCTCCCGATTCGAGCAGGTCGTTTATCACGAAGGTAACTATATCGAGTATCTGCGGATCGGTGAATACCTCCTCGTCTTTCCCCTGAGCCTTACACATCTTTCCGAGGTTTTCCTCTCCGAGCATATCGAGGAGCTCGAGCTCGGTACGTTCAAGCTCGCGGCAGACGCGTTCCCGCGCGCCGAGAAAGCAGATATTCACATCTGTGTATGGGCACTGGAGCACGAAAAGATCTTTGCCGAAGAAGACCGTATTATTTATTAGGAAGTTATGCGGCTTCGGGCAGGCAAGGCAGGGCACGCTGAGTCTCACCTTTCCGTCCGAGGTAGGGACGACGGTCAGCTCGCTGCCTTTACATTCACATTTCAGCTTCAGCATATCCCCGCCGAGCGAGAATATTCCGACGGCGCTGACGACGCCATTTCCGCACACCGGGCAACGGTACGCGACTGTTGTTTGCTTTGGTTCTATCACCATAATTTTGACCCTTTCCCGAAAGTGTATCCGGAAAGCTCCGGATAGCTTTTATTTTAAGTCTATGCCGCTCCCCGGTCAGGCGTTAAGCGACGCAAGTATCTCTTCGTTTTTTTCGAGCGGATATTTTTCCTTAAGCAGCTCAAGCTGCGCCTCGCGGTTTTCGTCCGCCATCTGAGACATGGCGCTGAGGTAGCAGACCGGTCTGCCCTCCGAGCTGAAAAACATAAGGCAGGTGTACTTTCCGTCCTCGTCTTCGGTAGAGACGAGCGCGGCATCTCCGACCCTTCTGTCCTCAGAAAAGAGCCATTCGTCGAATTCGGCGCTGAGCTCGCCCTTTACGCAGTCCTCTCGCGTACCTATCTCACCGAACGAAGCGGCGGTGGCGAGCTCGCGCAGGGCTGCCTCGGTCTTCTCGCCGGCAAGGAAGTCGGAAAGCAGCTTCTCGCCGCCCTCTCCCTCTATTCCGACATACATAACGTTTCTCGTGAGAGTCATGTCCTTCTCTCCCTCGAACTTTTCGACATAGGCGGCGATCTCCGCGTCGCCAAGGTCCTCAAGATAGCGTTTGTTCAGAGCTTCAACATACTTTTCGTATCTGTATTCGAGCTTTAAAGCATCGATGTATTCTCCGTACGATACATTCCCGCCGTACATTGCCTTTACATACTCCGACGCGCTCATGCCCAGATACGACGCCGCGGAATTAAGAGAGGTCTCTATATATGCGCTCTCGGCGGAGCTCAGCCCGATCCCCTCCTCGTCGCATTTTTCGCATCCGACAAGGATATCCCACATATAGTCGACGGTCAGGTCGCGAAAAACGTCGTACCAGATCCTTCCGTCCTTCGTTTTCTGTTTCTTGAGGCTTACGGAGCTGTCAAATCCGAGCTGTTTAAGCTCCTCATCGGAATAACCGTCGGAGAAAGCCTTCAGGTATTTTGCGAAGAAGTAGTAATACTGTCCCTCCGTGAAGGAATAGCTGCCGGTCTTCACGGCGGTCTCCTTCTGCGTATCCTCGTCCCCGGTATCTATCGGAATATTGAAGCCTTCATCTTTTGTCGTGTCGGAGGGGCGAAAATCCTCTGCCGGCATACAACCGGCGAGCAGAATGAGCGCGAGCAGAAGACTTACGGTCAGGATATATGCCCTTTTCATATTGTTTTTCCTTCCTTTCCGGGCTTACAGAAGTGGCACGAACAAGTGTCCGTGCCACCGCTGTATTCATTTTCGCCTTTTCGGATTATTTTGCTATTGATGAAGCGGCACCGGCGTTCTCGGTGACCTTATACTTCTCGGCATTGGCGGTCTCGAGATCCTCGAGCTTCTTTGAAACGAGAGCCTCGGTTACCTGAGCCTTCCACTTCGGAAGTCCCTCGCCGATGAAGTAGATGATGTGCTGACCGTATTCGGTCTTAACGATCTCGACATCTCCGGCCTTACGGTTGACGTCGAATACCCAGTCATTGAATTCCTTTACCATCTGGTCCTTATAAATGCCGTAGTAGGTCACTCCGCTGTCGGCGGTGTAGAGCTTCGCAAGATCCTTGAAGGACTGAAGCGTCTTGTCGCCCTTATTGAATTCGCCGAGGTATTCCTGCGCCTTCTCAAGCGCTTCGGCGTAGAGCTTGTTGTTTTCTGCCTCGATCTCTGCCTTCTCCGCGTCGGTCGCCTTGTCGGATGCTTCCGTGGCGTTGACCTTTACGAGCAGGTGAGCGGCGTTCTTTGTCGTCTCCTCGTCGAGCGACTTCGGAGCCATGACTACATAAACGTTGTCCTTATCCTCGGTATAGATATCTCCCTCTGCTCTGCCGTCCTCGAAGAACCACTTGTCGAACGCCTTCTCTTTGTCGGATGCCGTACTGCTCGATTCGGTGGGGTAAGAAGTTTTTACAAGATCTTTTCCGAGATTTTTCTTCATGGTGTCGGCAACCTTCGCAACGGTCTCGTAGAACTTGTCTTCAATGTTCTCGGCATCGGCGGCGTTCTTTACCTTAAAGACCTTCTTTATACGTTCGACGGTCTTATCCTTTTCGGTGTCCGTGAAGTCCTCGACGCCCTCTGCCTTCTTCTCAAACATAGTGTAAAGGAGGTCGGCGACAAGTGTATCGTTGAATTTCTCGAGATCCGCCTTTGCGGGAAGGGCCTCGACGTCCTTCTTGTAAGCATCGTCAACGATCTTGCGCACGGCGGCATCTATATCGGCGACGGAGCTGTTCTTTGTGAGAGCGGAAACATCGGCCTTCGCGAGCTTCGAGTAGATCGCGTCGGTAGGCTCGGCAAGTCCGACCTGCGTCTTGTCAACGCTGTCCTTATACTTTGCCTCGAAGATCTTCTTTAAGCGGTCTGCCGTCGCGTCCTTCTCGGTAAAGCTGACGCCGGCGATCTCCGTATTGAGAAGCGAATACTTCAGTTCATCGGCAAAGGTCTTTACGAGTGCATCGCAAAGAGACGCGGAAGGTGTTCCGAGTGCCGAACCGGTATCGGTCGTAAGATGATCCTTCACGTATTTTTCGGTATAGAGCTTAAGGAATTCGTCGACGTCCTTCGCCTTCGAGAGGAGAACTCTGAACTCGGAATCGGAGGTCGAAGCCTTCACGTATTCGCCCTTATAGAATTCCGCTACGTGCTCGTCAAGGTACTTTTTGATCTCGTCGTCGGTAAGGCTGCCGCGAATGGACTCACCGTGCGCCTCGTTGTACTGGCTCGCGAGGAGCTGAAGCTCGAGAGAACGTCTTATATCCGACTCGTTGATACCCTTGTTGCCGTATATCTGCGAAATGCTCTTGTTGCTTTCCTTAGCATTGTTCTTTATGTTTTCGATGGTCTTGTCGATGATCTTCTTATTGGCATCGGAGAGAGTCATACCCTCGGCTTTTGCAGCCTCGCATGCGACAAGGTAGGTCTTGACATTGGTTTTGACCGCCGTAGATGCCTGCGAATACGCCGAATTGTAGATCATCGAATAGTATTGCGTCGGATCGAGTCCGGCGTTTGCCCACATCGAATAGAGGTTATAGAAATACGAGCTCGCAAGCTCCTCGTACATATACGTGAACATCGCGCCGTCGACCTTGAAGTTTTCGGTCGAATAAACGGTCTGTGCACGAAGTGTAACGCCGCTGCTGCTTATAGCAACGAGAGATATCGTCACGATAAGGATCGCGGCAATTATACTTACAAGTATTATACTCGTTTTGTTTGCTTTACGGTTGCTGTCATTCTTTCCGTTAAGGTTCGGGTTATTCACACCGTCAAGGGCGCGGTCCGACCTGATTCTTTTGCTCTTTCCCATAGCAGGGTCCCCTTTGATATTTATTCTGATATGTAGTTGCCGCCCCTGCGGCAAAATACAGAAATATTATAACTGTGATACTTGTTGCCTATGTGTACTCTGTGTGAACGCAAAAAAAACTTTTTTATCTTTGTGTTTACGCCTTCATTATTACCGGCAGGATCATAGGCCTTCTGCGCGTTTTCTGATAGATGAAGCGCGACAGCTCGTCGCGGAGCCGTATTTTAAGCTGTGCGCGGTCGGCGTTCGGATCTTGGCTGAGGCAACGGTCAAGCATTTCGGCGGAAAAGTCCCTCACCTGCTCGATCAGCTCCTCGGATTCGCGCATATAAACAAAGCCGCGCGATATGACATCGGGACGCGAGGTCATCATATTTTCGTCGTCAAGTGCAGCGACCACGACGACAAGTCCGTCCTGCGCGAGCAGACGGCGGTCACGGAGGACTATCTCTCCGACCTCTCCGACGCCTGAGCCGTCGACGAGAATATTGCCCGAGGGTACGCTTCCCGCAAAGCGGGCTCCGCGGCGGTCGATCTCAAGCACCTGACCGATCCTTGAGACGAATATATGTCCGTCGTCCATACCCATCTCGACGGCAAGGCTTCGGTTTGCCTCAAGGTGACGGTACTCCCCGTGAACCGGCATAAAGTATTTCGGCTTCGTGAGTGCCTGCATCAGCTTAAGCTCCTCGCTGCAGGCGTGCCCCGAGACATGGACTCCGACCGACGGGTCGTTCATAACGTCGATCCCGCGGCGGCATAGCTCATTGACTATTCTGCCGACGAGCTTTTCATTACCCGGGATCGCAGACGCCGAGATCACGACTACGTCGTTCTGATCAAGCGTTATCTGAGTCTTGTCCCCGAAAGCCATTCTGTAAAGCGCCGACATGGGCTCACCCTGGCTGCCCGTGCAAACGACGGTCAGCTCGGACGGGCGGTAGCGCTTTATGTCACCGACATCTATCAGCACCCCGTCGGGAAGGTTCATATACCCGAGCTCGATCGCCGAGGTTATGATATTCACGATGCTCCTGCCGAAGAGCACGACCTTTCTGCCGTGCCTTACCGAGGCATCGATTATCTGTTGGACGCGGTGAACGTTGGACGAAAAGGTCGAAACGACGAGCCTCTTGTCGGGATGTGTCGTGAATATATACTCAAGTGATTTGCCGACCGTGCGCTCCGACGGCGTATATCCGGGGCGTTCGGCGTTCGTGGATTCGCAGAGGAGCAGCAGCACTCCCTGATTCCCGAGCTCTCCGAGCCGCGTGATATTCATGATATCGCCCTCAATAGGCGTAAGGTCGAGCTTGAAGTCGCCCGTATGGATCACCATACCCACGGGTGTGCGGATCGCAAGGCAGCAGGCGTCGGCTATCGAGTGATTGACCCTTATGAATTCGACCGAGAAGCACCCGAGCCTGACTGTATCCCCCGCCTCTACACAGCGGAAGTTCGCATCCCACGGCAGGCGGAATTCCTTCAGCTTGTTTTCTATTATCTTCAGCGTCAGCTTAGTCCCGTATACCGGGATATTGAAGGATTTCAGAAGGTACGGAACCGCGCCTATGTGGTCCTCGTGTCCGTGAGTGAGGACGATTCCGCGCAGCTTTTGGCGGTTTGCCTCAAGATATTCCGTGTCGGGGATAACAAGGTCTACCCCGAGCATATCCTCATCCGGAAACCCCAGTCCGCAGTCGACAAGGATCATATCGTCCCCGTATTCGAGCACCGTGATGTTTTTTCCGATCTCTCCGATGCCACCGAGGGGTATCACGCGGAGCTTCTCTCCGCCTCTTTTGTGCGAGGGAGCTTTGACCTTTTCCTTCGTTTTCTTTTCTTCTTCTCTGACTATCTCCTCGGCGATGCGGTCAAGCTCGGCCTTCCCCCTTGCCTGACGGCGCTTTTGCTGAGCCTGACCTTTGCCTTCGGGAGCTGCAGCTACGGTTTTTGCCTCTGATGCCGCACGGCGGGAAGGCTTCTGCCTTTTGCCCGCTCTTTCCTCCTCGGATGCCGCGTGTTCGGGCTTCTCTGCCCTTCCCCTTACCTTCTGTGAGGTGTTCCCCGCCGTACTCTCGGCGGCGAAGGGGTTCGACGACAGCTTTCTTATGCGGTTTATCAGTTCTTTTTCGGCGGGAGTCGCGTTTGAGGCACGTCGCGCGCCGGGTTCTCTTCTGTTTTTGATACCGTTGCCGGGATTCTCTGCGGCAACGGGATCGTTTTCTTTTCTTTTCTTCGGCATTTTATCTCCTTTCACAGGTATTGTTTGATCATTGCGGAACATCTGAATATTCGCGGCGATCGGAGATCGGATCTTTTTGCCGGTCCGAAGTCCGCGCGCCCGGCTATCCCTCTTTGAAGAATCGTCCCGACGAATGACGGAAAAAGGTCGTCGGGCATTGTACGGGGATTTTTCAGATATTCTTTAATATGTAGAAAAGTACGCAAAACATACGCAAAGGATCATGTCGCCGCCGACTCGGCTCGCGTCCCTCCGAGCGGTAAAAGCGACAGAGCTTTTGCGCAAAAACATTTCACACGCTTCAAATATTATGTATTATACCCCATTGCGGGGTTTTTGTCAAGTACGGCTCACCTTGCAATGAGGATTATGAGCAGCGGTATCGCCCCGGCGACAGCGCCCGAGAGAAAAAATGCCAGCGACAGAAGGAGGCGCTTCATCCTTTCGCGTCTGCGTTCGCGGCGGCGCGAGGCGGGAAGCGTCCGTTCGATTATCCTGTTTGCTTCCTTTATGATGTCATCGTCGCCCGAGGTCTCGGGCGCGTCACGGCGAAGTATGAAGTATGCAGCCTCAAAGTCGCTGTTCTCGTTTCCCGGAACGAATATCATTTTCTTTCTGCATCCGCGGATCAAAGCAATCACCTCTTTTGTCCCTTTGTCCCTATTATTGCCATCGAAAGTATGAAATAACCGTTTTTTCTGTAAAAATCTGCAATTGTAAACAAAAATTAAACATTGACGGCTTTACATTGACAGACAGATTTTTACAATATATAATTATATTGTAAAGCAACGCAACACAAAGCAACGCAACACAAAGCAACGCAAAGCAAAGGAGAAACAAAAAAATGAGATCAACCGGAATTGTAAGAATGGTAGACCAGCTCGGACGCATAGTCCTTCCGATAGAGCTGCGCAAATCCATGGACATCAAGGAGAAAGATCCTCTTGAGATCTTCACCGACGACGACCGTATAATACTTACGAAGTACCACCCCGCCTGCGTCTTCTGCAACAACGCGGACAACATCGTATACTTCAACGGCAAGCGCATCTGCGCCGACTGTCTGAAAAAGATCAAGGAAGAATTCTGAAGCTGCATAACCGCTGCCGGAAACTTCCGTTCCGACAATTAACACCTTACATATTCATCGGGCGCCCCTCCGGGGCGCCCGCGATTTTATATCGGATAAATTTTCAATAAAGAACGCCGAGGATATGTTCCGCGTAGCGTTAAAGCGAAAAAGCGCGTCAAGAGGTGCAAACAGCTATCGGTAGATTGAAGTTCAAATCCAAATATCACTACAGGTACCGGGACTTACGCCCTGACAAACAAAATAAAAAGGTTTGACACCACTGTATCAAACCTATGCTTTCAATATGGTGGAGATGGTGGGATTATTCGGCACTGAAAAGTCTTTGACTTTTCAGCGCAGTAGTTGCGGCAAGGACTTTTTATCTGTTTTGGCATTGCTTTTAAGCTTATTCACTGCTCTGTTATTACTCACTTCGCAACTTACGGGGTTCGCTCTTACACCTCCGCCGCAAAAAAAGAGTGCCTGACGGCGTGTATAATCGGCAAGAGATTAAAAACAGTTTGCGCCGTCCCGAAATATTCCTCGCAGTCTGAACGACTGCGTTCCGCAGGCGGAAACGGAATATTTCCAAAGCAAAGTTAAGAATTAAAGACTTTTTTGTGGTGGAGATGGTGGGATTATTCGGCACTGAAAAGTCTTTGACTTTTCAGCGCAGTAGTTGCGGCAAGGACTTTTTATCTGTTTTGGCATTGCTTTTAAGCTTATTCACTGCTCTGTTATTACTCACTTCGCAACTTACGGGGTTCGCTCTTTACACCTCCGCCGCAAAAAAAAGAGTGCCTGACGGCACTCCTTTTTTGTGGTGGAGATGGTGGGATTCGAACCCATGACCTCCGCGTTGCGAACGCGGCGCTCTCCCAACTGAGCTACACCCCCGTGCTGCGGTTCGGAGTCTTTACCGACTTCTTCCCGCGTACTATGCTATTATATCACAAACTTTGCGTTTGTCAAGACCCTTTTCACAAATCCCCGGAGTTTTTCCCGCAAAGTCCGCAGTATTCCTCCGCAAGGACCGAGCAGACCGTCACAGTCCTGTACTTCCCGTTTACAAGGTAGGACTCTCTGAACGTTCCCTCTTCCCTCATCCCGAGCTTCTCCATAACACGGTGCGACGCCTCATTCCCCTCCATATGCCTTGCCTCTATCCTATGGAGCGACAGCTCGCAAAAGCCGAAATCGAGGACCTTTGCCGCTGCCTCGGCGGCAATCCCCCTGCCCCTGTATTCGGGATTTATCACGTACCCTATCTCTCCAGAATTATTCGTAAGGTCAATTTTTGTGAACCCGCAGGTGCCTATCATCTTGTTCTCCTCCCGCAGGACGACCGCCCAATCGTAAAAGTCACCGGCGGCATACCGCGAGCCGATGTACTCAAGGTACTGCCTCGTATAATCTCGGTCGCGGTGAGGTCTCCATGTAAGGTATCTCGTCACATCCGAGCGGCAGGCATACTCGACCATATCGTCGGTATCGCTGACCCTCATTCCGCGAAGTATTAATCTCTCTGTCTC
>CALYSG010000015.1 GCA_945485605.1 uncultured Clostridia bacterium | reverse complement strand
ATTATCGGGTACAGGAAGTGACTCTACAACCGAGTTTCGAGGTCACTCCTAAGCGGCAGGTCGGGTGTTCGAATCACCTCGGGAACGCCAAATACCCGCGACTCTGTGAGTCGCGGGTATTTGATTATTATTAAATGCCTTGAAAGAACGACCGAAATATGATATAATAAATCAAACAATATTTTCTCGGAGGCATAATATGGATCGCAAAAAAAGGCTGCTCGGTATAGGCGTTGACTTCAATATGCCGGAAGTCCCCGTAGAAGAGCGCATCAAAACGATCGCAAAGGTCGGCTTTGACGCGATATTCTGCGGAACCGGAAATGGGGGCTACGTAAAAAAGGTTGCAACACTGGCAAAAGAAAACGGGCTGATCCTTCAGTCGGTACACGCACCGTTCAAGCACGTCGACCGTATGTGGAAGGAAGGTAATGAGGGTGAGGACGTTCTCGCCGAGCTATGCCTCGGCATCGACGAATGCGCCGAAAACTCTGTCGGTATCCTTGTCTCTCACGTTTGGATAGGATTTGTACCGGTCGAGCCCACCGAACTCGGTGCGGAGCGCTTTTTACGCCTTTTCAACTACGCCGCGTCGCGCGGTGTTACAGTGGCACTTGAGAACACAGAAGGTGAAAATCACCTTGAATATATCCGCGACCGCTTTTCGTCTCACCCCGCGTTCGGCTTCTGTATCGACACGGGGCACGAAATGTGCTACAACCGCAGCGAGGATATGATCGGCAAATACGGTGCCGGCGGAAAGCTCGTCGCCACTCATCTGAACGACAATCTCGGAATCACCGGCGATACGATCACATGGCTCGACGACTATCATCTTCTCCCCTTCGATGGCAAAGCCGACTGGAAAAATATCGTTAGCAGGCTCGACTCCGCGGGCTTTGACGGAATACTGACCTTTGAGCTGAAAACCATGAGCACTCCGGGAAGAACGGCGAACAGCATATACAACGGTCTTGATTGCGAGTCTTATCTGCGCTTGGCTTACGAGAGAGCCGAGAAAGTCGCATCGCTCTCATGCCTTCAGATAAAGGAGTCTGTATGAAAAGGCTATACGCACTCATTATTATCGCCTCGCTGCTTCTCGGACTTGCAACATTTCTTTCGTGTGCACCGACCGAGACAGAGGTGATCACCGAAGGAGAGTTCACCTTCACCGTCTCGAAAAGAGGCGATACGGTGATAGGGATCAACGTCGAAAGCCCCGGGCGAAAACCGTCGAAGCTGAACGTGACCGGAAAAAATCTCACCTTTACCGATATGAATTTCGACGGTTATCCGGACATAAGGCTTGACAGTCTTACCCCATCACTCGGGACATACGAATGCTTTATTCTTCGTCCGACGATCGGTAAATTCGTCAGAAGCTCGGCGTTTTCGTCACTCGTCTCACCCGAATGGGATACGGATAATAAGACGGTCAGAAGCAAGCTGGTATCTACCGTATACTATGCCACCGACGTTCCGGCGGCAAAAAGCGAATACGAAGAGACACGTGCCGATCTTACTTGGAAATGGATAAACGGTGCACTCACACTTACGGAGGAAAAAGGAATAACCTTTTATTCCTCGGGTAACATCTACTGTTGCTATTCGGCGGTCAACGAAAGCGGAGTAATGGTTCGTGATCCCGCCACAGAGGAATGGTTCCCGAGCCTTGAAGCCCTGCGAAGTGCGGGCTATGTCTGGGACGACGGTACCGAAATGCCTGATCAGTAAAAAACACACCGCTGTAACCTTACATAAGGATTACAGCGGCGTTTTTTTATTAGATCACCTTTGCTCCGGCAAGCAGAACGTCTGTCTCTGCCATCAGCGGTTCCAGATCGTCCTTAAGCAAGCCGCAAGCCTTCATAAAATCCCTTGCACAGCTCTTATCGGCGCCGTGAATATCACTGCCGAGCGCAACGACCTTCCCTTCTCCGATAAGATCGAGAAGCCTGCTTCTCCTACGGCGGGAAACAATCGACCGGGCATTGATCTGACACCCGACACCGAGTTCGAATAATCTTCCGATAGGATTTCCTTCATACCTTTCGATATGCGCCATAAGGGGTGTAAGACCGCGACGTTTTATCAGTCCGACGGTTTCGATCAGAGATTCGTCCCATTCACCGAATGGCATCTCGAGAAGTATCACGTTCGTCCCCTCAACCGAAAGGCGCTCCAGCCCCTCCATCTCCTCAAGTCCGCGGCAAACGAGCACCTCTGCCCCCAAAATAACTTCGGGCATACCGGGGTGAATAACATCCCTAAGTGCTTCTGCGCAACGCTCGCGCAGATCAAGGAACTCTCCGACTGTAACATCCGACGGATAAAAATGCGGCGTGGCTACGACACGATCTATCCCCGCTCCGTTCAAAAGCTCAAGCTGTCTTTCGGAGGTCTCGACCGAATCCGATCCGTGGTCGGCGCCCGGAAGCACATGGGAATGAAAATCGGTGATCCTTATACCGTATCTCATATATTTCTTCTAAAATACGTGCAAAAGCTCTCAGGCTCTGCTCCCGTAGGAACGGTAATACTTTGCGTACCTTCCTTCGTAGTTCCCGTTTGTCTTTAAATTCACGTCATTGAGCACAAACCCGACAATCTTTGCATTCATCTGCTTCATCTGCTCCACAGCAGCTTTAACCGCGCGTCTGTCGGTTTCGCCCGATCTTATTGCAATAATATAGCCCGTGACGAGATTCGCCGCCACTCCCGCATCAACGACGTTGCAAATCGGCGGAAAATCAATGAAGATAATGTTGTATATCCCCTTTGCATATTCTATAAGGTGGCTCATATTCTCCGACGACAGAAGCTCCGAAGGATTCGGAGGCGTCTTACCGCACGGAATAAGATCAAGCCCCGGAACCACATCCGAAACGACCGAATTAGCGAATACATCCCCGATATTCTGCGATTTTTCGCAGGAGAGAAGCTCCGACAGTCCACGGCGATTATCACATCCGAAGATCCTGTGCTGTACCGGCTTTCTCATATCACCGTCGATCAGAAGGACCTTCTTTTCAAGTTGAGAAAATGATACGGCGGCATTTGCCGTTATTATGCTCTTACCTGTATTTGAATATGCCGACGTCGTCCCGAAAACAGGGCAATCCTCACCTGCCGAAGAAAACATAAGGTTTGCTCTGAGCGTTTTGAATGCCTCTGAGACCGCAAACGGAGTTTCACTGCATATAATTTTACCTGCATAAAAATTTTCCGAGCCGGAATGCCTGCGTTTTTCACTCATTTCGGTTGCCTCCGTCAATTTTTTTGTCGATCTTTTCACTGCTGTTCGAAGCAGAAGATAGATTACTTTTCCACGTGGGAATAATGCCTATCACAGGTATGTCTGCGAAAGCCTCCTTTACATCTGCCTCCGATCTCAGCTTAGTGTCGGCAATCACTATAATTGCAATTATCGAGATCGAGATCAAAAGCCCCGCCGCGATACCTATGAGAACGTTTCTCGTAAGCCCCGATGAGACCTTTTCAGCCTGCGGTGTGACTGTCAGGCATTTGACAGCGTCATCACGCATAACAAGTCCGTCTATCACGGGTTGCATATTGTCCATGACAGCCTTTATTACCTTCTCAGACTGTTCGGGATCGTTGCTGTTCACGGTAACCGAATAGATAGCGCTTTTGGCACCTTTTGTTGATACCTTTATCATCCTGCGCAGTGACGCATTTGTGTAGCTCGCCCCGCCTGACTCGTTAAGGCTTGCCGCTACCGTATCAAGCATAACATCACTGACAGTTATCTCTATGTAATCGTTAACGAGATCCTTCGCCGCGGCAACGAGCGTAGAGGAGGTATATTGCTGATTCGGATTATTTACCGACAAAAAATCTGCCGATGCCGAATAAACCGGTTTTCTCGTCAAAGTATATCCCGCCATGAGTGCGGCACAGACAAGCACCGCCGCTATAACGATAGGATAGTACTTTCTGAGGGCTTTCAGTAAGGTTCTGACGTCAAGTTCCCTGTTCATTGTAAGACCTTGGCTCCCGAAAAAGAGAGCGTCCTTTCCAAATCATCGTCGCAAGCGGTTTCATACGCTCAACGCACGACGTTTTTTTATTTCAATAAATTTATTATATCACACGGATCGTTTTTTGTCAACAAGTTCTGTGATCAGCGATCGCGTGATTCTGTAGTGTTACAATTGATGTGAGACCGGAAGCAAAAAATAGAAAAAGTGATTGAGTTCTGTTAAAATAGAATTACCCCTAATCCCAAACAACAGAAAGGACTCAATCACTTCATGAAACATTATACCACAAACAAACGCTATTGTCCACATGAAATTACAACAAAATTACATTCTGTTCAAACTTATCGACAAACAGGGGATATTTCGTACGTTTGCAGGAAGTACAAGATCTCAAAAGCCTCTCTGATGAGGTGGAATAAGCAGTATGATGGCACAAAAGAATCTCTTATGCCCAAGTCTCACCGTCCGCATTCTCCACATCCAAACGCTCATACCGAGCAAGAGATCAAGTGGATCAAGGATTATCACCGAAGAAACCCCAACATATCTTTGGGCGAGCTTTACGGCAAGCTGCGTGAGGACAAGGCGTATTCCCGCCACCCCGGCTCTCTATACCGCGTTTTTGTTCGTCTCGGATTTCGTAAAAAGGTTGAATCTACAAAGAAAAAGTCGCTACATAACAAGCCGTACGATACACCTACTACGATCGGTATCAAGTGGCAAATGGACGTGAAATACGTTCCCAAGGTCTGCTACGTAGGCAAAGACGTCAAAAAATTCTATCAATACACGATGATTGAGGAAGCGTCAAGAAAGCGTTTTATCTATGCTTATGAGGAAAACAGCAGCTACTCAACCATAGATTTTGTAAAGCGTGCCATTATCTTTTTTGGATATGCTCCCAAAACAATTCAAACAGACAACGGAATGGAATTTACTCACTTCACAAAAACCAATCGCGTCCATCCGTTTGACGTGTTCTGTAATCACTACAAGATCGAGCACAAGCTTATCCGTCCGAGAACCCCGTGGCATAATGGAAAAGTCGAGAGAAGCCACAGAAACGATCAGGAACGCTTCTACAATTATTTGAGTTTTTATTCCTTCTCTGATCTTCAAGAGCAAATGAAGCGTTATTTGCGACGTTCTAACGCGATTCCTATGTCGGTTCTTGGTTGGAAGTCTCCAAATCAAAAGCAAATGGAGCTGGAAAACACCTGCACTTGACCGCGCGCCGCTTTTGCAGTCTCCACTCGGGGCTTCGCCCCTCCTTCCGACTGCAAAAGCTTTTAACGAAACTCGTAACTTTTTTCTTGCTTTTTTAGTCTCACATCATTGACAAACCTACATTCTGTGATCAGCGATCGCGTGATTCAACTATGAAAAGTCCGCCTTTTTTTACAGCTATGAAAGCACAGTTCCCCTCTACCTCATTGCTGACGGCGTACTGGAAGCTCTTTTTGAGCTTTGCGTTGTGAAGGGGGTACTTGACTCCCTTCATCTCTACTCCCTTCACAAGGTCGTCGGCGGCTATTACCGAAAGATATCTGTATCCCGTTCTCGCGATAAGGTAGCTGTCGTTCCTTATATACCTCACGCGGTTTCGACCGTCAAATATCACAGCGTGTCTGCCGCAATCCTTCATATCAATGAGGATCGAAATATTCGACAGAGTGTGATCGAGCCTTCCGCTGAGTCCTCCGACAATATAAATATCGTCGGCGCCTTTTTCGAGAGCGATATCGACCGCCGCCTGCGTATCCGTAACGTCTTTTTCGGGCTTCAGGGGGACGACCTCGACACGCTCGTCAAGCTCCCCTTCATCAAGGGAATCAAAATCTCCGACAAAAATATCCACTCTGTCCCCGAGCTTGACTGCATTGCGGTAGCCGGAGTCGGCGGCAATACGCAGATCATCTCCCTTCGGATGCTCGGTTATGTTGTCGGGAAATATTTCCCCGCCCGTATAGATAAAGGCTCTCATTTCTGACTCCAATCATGCTTATCTTTAAGTATTCCATATAGCTCTTTAAAGCTCTCGTGACGCGAGGGCGCGATCTTCCCCTCCTGAAGCTTCCGGAGTACCGCGCAGCCCTCTTCTTTCGTATGAGTACACTTCGTATACCGGCACTTACCTATGCAATCGGAGAATTCGCGGAACGTCAGGGGAAGGTCTTCCTTGCCGAAGAAATCGAACCTTGCAAAGTCGAGCATTGAAAAGCCCGGTGTGTCGGCTATATAACCTCCCCGAGCCTCAAAAAGCCTTACCGACCTCGTCGTATGGCGCCCCCTCTCGGTCTTTTTACTGACCTCGCCCGTTTCAAGCCCGAAATTCGGGAAAAGGGTATTTATAAGTGTAGACTTACCCGCACCGGATGCCCCGGCAAACGCAGCTATCCTGCCTTTCCCGAGTTCTTCACCGACAAATCGGTCAAGCTCCGCGATCCCGCTTTTTTCAAAGCAGCTCACGGTGAAAACAGAGTATCCGGCAAGCCGGTAAATCCCCGCTATCTCATCGGCGCGTGCCGGGTCAAGCTCCGATTTCCCGATCACCACAGCCGCATCTATCGAGTTATATTCGCATATCGAGAGCAACTTGTCCACAGTCGGCAGCGACGGTTCGGGATGACGCACGGCAAGCGTCACAAAAAGCAGGTCAAGGTTCGCAAGCGGAGGTCGGATAAGCGAGTTCTTTCTTTCAAGGATAGCATCGACCACAGCGTCCGACGATCTGCCGCGCTCTTTTCTCTCTTCAGCCGGCTCGGAAAAGGCTACGCTCACCCTATCCCCGACAAGCGGAGTAATACCTTCGTGTCTGAAAGCGCCGCGTGCGCGGCAGGAAATATACTCTCCTCCCTCGTCAAGCCGTACTCTGTAAAGCCCGCCGACCCCCTCGGTCAGAATACCGTTCAGCTTGTCCATAGGCAATAAAGCGAAGAGACCGGCAGGATCGTTCCGGAGAATATCACACCCTTCACCGCAAGGATTATTAAAGTCACTATCAAAACTACGATAAACGCCGCGCCGATCCCGAAAAGAGCGAATATCCATCCGCTGATCCCGTTTGAAGCGGTGTTTTCTTCCCGCGGTTCGCTTCTTCTGTCCTCTACCTCACGGTTGAATTCAAAAACCGTGTAGGGATTATTCTCAAGTGTCATTACGGCATCAAGCATCGAACGCGCATCCGGGAAACGCATAAACGGCGTTTTCTCGATCGCATGAAGGATTATCTGCTCAAGTCCGCGCGGAATATCGGGGTCGATTACCCGAGGACGAAGCGGCTGAGCCTCCATGTGCATTCTCGACACGGCTGAGGTGTCGCTCGCGGAAAAGGGCAGCCTTCCCGTTGCCATTTCGTACATCATAACTCCGAGTGAGTAAATATCCGAACCCGGACCGATCCTTCTTCCCGATGCCTGCTCGGGACTTATATAGTAGACCGTACCAACCGCCATATCCGATTCCCTGTTATGCTTGGAATCGATTATCCTTGCTATCCCGAAATCGGCGAGCTTCAGCCTTCCGTCCGGCAAAATCATTATGTTTTGAGGCTTTATATCGCAGTGCACTATGTTTTTGGAATGAGTATGAATAAGAGCACGAAGGATCTGCTCTGTGTAATAAAGCGTCTCTTCGGGCGTCAGCGCACCGTTTTCATCTATCTTGCGTTTCAGCGTATTTGCTTCTATATACTCCATAATGAAGTAGAGGGGCTCGCCCGGCTTCGATACGTCAAGAATATTAACGATATTCGGGTGAGAAAGGCGCATCATGGCGTTTATCTCATTTTTGAACCTTTCTTCGGCTTCATTCCTCGACTCATCCGAGTCACACGAGCTTTCATCGAGCATTTTGAGCGCTACGGTACACTTTTTCTCGGTATCGTAGGCTCCGAAAACAACAGACATTCCGCCGATTCCGACAACGCTCACGATGGTATAACGTCCGCCGAAGGTTCTTCCTATAAGCTTTTCGGGTCTGTTCATCGCGTCCCCCTCATTCGGCAACGATGACGGTAATATTGTCATCGCCGCCCGCGTCGTTTGCGAGCTTTATCAGTCGGTCAACAGCCTTCTCGGGTGTGGCTCCCGGCATCGCAACGATGCCCTGTATATCTTCATCGGAAAGCATACCGCTGAGTCCGTCGGTACAAAGCAGGATTTTTTCACCCTTTTTTCTGTCAACTCTGAACATATCCGGCAGAGCCGTCGGCGAAATACCGACAGCCTTTACAATGACGTTTCTGTCGGTGCGCCTTTCGGCTTCCTCGCCCGTGATCCTCCCGGTATCGACAAGGTACTGTATATAAGAATGATCCTTGGTTATCTGAGTAATTCTCTTCTTTCCGACAACATAGGCGCGGCTGTCTCCGAGGTTCACGGCATAGGTCACATCGGGAGATGTCATAGAGAAGACCGCCGTCAGTGTCGCGCCCATGCCCTCAAGCTCTCTGTTATGTGCCGCCATATCAAGGACCTCGGTATTTGCGTTGTCAACCGCCTGTCCGAGTATCCTCGTCATATCCTCTTCCGGGTCTTCGGGAGAGTATTTCCCGCCGATTTTGCCGTCGGCGACCTGCGAGGTTACAGTTTTCAGGAATACATTGATCGCAGTCTGCGCGGCTATCTCGCCGCCCGCCTCGCCGCCCATTCCGTCACAGACGACGAGAACGACAGCATTGTCCGCCGGTCGGCAGCAGGCAAACCTGTCCTCATTGTTTTTCCTTTTGCGTCCTTTGTCGGTGGCACCGAAAAATACCATAGTCAGTTCTCCGTTTTCTCTTCGTTTTCTGTCACCGCTCTCCTGAGCTGACCGCAGGAGGCGTTTATATCGGGACCGAGCTTCCGTCGGACGGTAGCCCTTATCCCGCGTTTTTCAAGTATTGCCGCAAATCTCTTTATCTCGCCGGTGCCCGGGTGAGTGAACCCCCTCTCCGCAACATCGTTGACGGGTATCAGGTTAACATGTATCGGCAAAGTCCCGTGACCGGGGCGTAAAGATGAGTTCAGAAGCTCGGCGAG
This sequence comes from uncultured Clostridia bacterium, assembly GCA_945485605.1. GTDB lineage: Bacteria > Bacillota > Clostridia > Oscillospirales > CAG-272 > RGIG3994. The sequence goes on along the minus strand of CALYSG010000015.1, from coordinate 9,641 downwards.
TTTCTCCGCCGATGCCTCGGAGGTATTTTTGCCCTCTATCAGCGTATACTCAAAGGATATCCTTCTTCCCGTCGTATCGTAATAGCGGCGGCAGGAATCGAGAAGCCTTTCAATGCTGTATTTTCTGTTCACCGGCATTATCGACGACCTTGTTTCATTGTCTGCGGCGTGAAGCGAGATCGAAAGGGTTATCGGAAGATCCTCGCGTGCAAGATCGTCTATTCTGTCTGCGAGTCCGCAGGTGGAAAGCGAAATGTGCCTGTATCCTATGCAGATCCCGCGCGGATCGTTCACGAGTCGGAGAAATTTCAGAACATTTTCATAATTATCAAGCGGCTCGCCTATCCCCATCATAACGATATTCGAGATGCGTTTTCCGAGATCCTTGCTCGCCGCGATGACCTGTCCGAGCAGCTCTCCCGGAGTCAGATCGCGCACCTTTCCGCCGATAGTCGAGGCGCAGAAGGCACAACCCATTCTGCATCCGACCTGCGAAGAAATACAGATCGTAAGCCCGTGGTGATACTCCATCACGACGCTCTCAACGCAGTTGCCGTCTCCAAGCTCAAAAAGGTACTTCACCGTTCCGTCTATCCCCGAAATGAGCTTGCGGCGCACGGAAGGAAGATCGTAATATGCGACCTTGTCTATCGCCGCGCCGACTCTTTTCCCTACGTTAGTCATCTCAGACGGCGATAGTCCACGGTGAAGCTGCGGGAATATCTGATCGGCTCTGTATTTCGGCTCTCCGATCGAGAGGAGGAGCGAAACCAGTCCGTCATAGTCGAGCGAAAGCAGCTCGGCTCTGTTTTCACGGTTTTCCATTGAATTTCTTATTTTCTCCTGAATTTTGCAATAAAGAATCCGTCGGTACCTTCGGTGTCGGGGAAAAGCGTCGTAAAGGCAGGATAGGTCCTGCCGTTAACTCTGAAAGCCTCGGGTACGAAAAGGTCACCGTGATCCGAAAGGAAACGCCTTGCGTTCTCCTCGTTTTCGCGCGGAAGCAGTGTGCAGGTCGAGTAAACGAGTACGCCTCCCTTCTTCACGTAGCGCGAACAGTTCTCGAGTATCGCGTACTGAATATCGGGAAGTGCGGCACAGACCTCGGGTGATTTATACCTTATCTCGGGCTTTTTCGCAAGCACGCCGTAGCCCGAGCATGGCACGTCGCAGAGCACCGCGTCGGCAACTCCCGAAAGCTCGCTTATAAATTCCCTGCCGTCGGTTTTTTTTGTTTCTATAATATCTATCCCGAGCCTTGCGGCGCTCTCCGAAACAAGACTCAGCTTGTTCTCATGAAGGTCAAAAGAAAGCACCCTGCCGCGGTTTTGCATATCTATTGCGACCCCGAAGCTCTTCGAGCCGGGCGCGGCACAGGAATCTATGAACAGCCCTCCCGATAAGCTCTCTCCGCCTAACGCGGCGGTACAGAGCTGGGATGCTGTGTCCTGAACAAAGAATTCACCCTCATCGAACCCCGGCAGCGATGTGACGCTGCCGCCCTCGAGCCTTATACCGCAGAGTGACAGCTCAGATGCTTTTGCACCTTTGCCGAGCCTTGAAATCAGGCTCTCGCGGTCTGTCTTAAGCGTATTAACTCTGATCGACAGGTACGGTGGCTCCGAAAAGGCGCGAAGTATGCTTTCCGTCTTATCATACCCGTAAGCGCCGACAAGCTCCCTGACAAGGATTCTGTCGACCGAATAAAGCACGGAGAGTCTCTCTTCGGCATCCTCGGGAAAAGTGATCACGTCCTTCTGCCGCAGGTAGCTTCTCAGTACGGCATTTACAAATCCCGCCGAACGGTGAGGCGCAAGTATGACGCTCTCGTTCACCGCCGCGTGTGCGGGAATACGGTCAAAATATATTATTTGGGACAGACCGAGCCGAAGGATATTCCTCGTCTCGGCCTCGATCTTTTCTTCGGGAATGCTCGAAAGTCTTCCTATTAAATAATCAAGCGTAATTTTGTGCGAAATGACCGAAGTAACAAGAGCCGTAACAAGTGCTCTGTCCTTAAGCTCAAGCTCCGAACGCGAAAGCATGGTATCAAGAACTATCGGAGAGTATCCTCCGCTCTTTTCGCAACGCAGAAGCACCCTTAGTGCGAGCTGTCTCGCAGTCATTTGCACGGGCACAGGACTTCTCCGACAGCTATTCCGCGGCCTCTGACAAAGTCTGCGGCGCTCATTTTCGACTTTCCCTCGGGTATCAGAGTCAGTATATCGATGCACCCCTCTCCGCAGGCGACGCGTATTACGCCGCCGTCAGTCGAGATAACGGTACCCGGGGCTGCGGTTTCTCCGTCCGCGGTGCTGACCGCGGTCTTAACGATCTTAAGGAGCCTGCCCTTACCCGTAAAGGTCTGCGCCAACGGAACGGGCGAAAGCCCCCGAACGAGATCGTGCACCTTCTTTGCAGAAAGCGAAAAGTCTATCAGTCTGTCTTCCTTGCTTATCTTCGCGGCGTAAGTAGAAAGCGAGTCATCCTGCTTTTCTCTGATCGCCTTGCCGTCTTTTATATCTTTTACAGTACTTACGAGAAGCGCCGCTCCGGTCTTTCCGATGCGGTCGTGTATCACCTCAAAGTCGTCGTCCGGCCCTATTTCGATCTTCTCTCGTGCGAGCATATCGCCGGTGTCAAGTCCGACATCCATATACATTATGGTAACGCCGGTGTATTCTTCTCCGTCGATTATTGCCCTCTGCATAGGTGCTGCCCCACGGTATTTCGGGAGATACGAGCCGTGAACATTGATGCAACCGTACTTCGGGTAATTTATCACGTTCTCGGGAAGGATCTTTCCGTAAGCCGCTACGACTATCATTTCGGGATCGAGAGCCTTAAGCAGTTCGGCAAATGCCTCGTCACGGAGAGTCTTGGGCTGATATACGGGGATCGAGAGCTCCTGCGCACGGCGCTTGACCGCAGAAGGCGTGAGGACATATCCCCTTCCCTGCGGCTTGTCGGTCTGCGTTACAACGGCTATAATATCCTCGCCGGCATCTATGAGCGCGTCAAGCGAAAATACCGCGAAGTCGGGCGTTCCCATGAAAAGTATTTTCATATATCAGTTATCCTCGATATCTTTCGCAATATCAATATAGAGCCTTCCGTAAAGGTGATCTATTTCATGACAAAAGGCGCGCGCAAGCAGATCATTTCCGTGATAAACGCGCTTATTGCCGTATCTGTCGAGTGCCTCGACCGTGACATTCATAGGACGCTTAGTGATGCCCGACTTGCCGGGTATCGAAAGGCAACCCTCGACCTCCTCCTGTTCACCCGAAGTCTCGGTTATCACCGGATTTATAAGCTCAATAAGCCCCGATTCCGGCGTTTCAATAACCACTATCTTGCGCAGAACGCCTACCTGCGGCGCGGCGAGGCCGCAACCGTCTGCGGCACGCATGGTCTCCGCCATATCGTCAAGCAGCTTCAGTGTCCTCGGCGTTATCGCATCAACGTCGCGCGATTTACAGCGGAGAATATCGTCTCCGAGCTTTCTTATCTTTAGTTTTGCCATAATATCACCTTCATTTCAAAGATTCGTCGGATTGAGATCTACCGACAAAACCGGCTTTTTCGCTCCGGTCGGGAATGTTCTGAGTATCTCCGAGAAAAGCTCGCGGCTCCTGTTATTAAGTCTGCACTTCACGACAAATCGCATACGGAACTTCCCGTCGACCTTATATACCGGAGCCTCAAACGGTCCGAACATAACGTTCGGAACGTCAGAATATGCTCCCGTCAGCAGTTTGTTTATCTCCGCACGGAGCTGTGTTACAGCCTCGAGCAGCTCGTGCTCGTCTCCGTGAGAAACGGTGAGAAGCACAATATCGCAGAACGGCGGAAATGTCAAAAGCTTCCGAAGCGCTATTTCGTGTTCGTAAAATGTATCGTAATCCTGCGCACAGGCGAGCTTTATAACATCGCTGTCCGGATTGTTCGTCTGGATTACCGCGTGCCCCGGACGGTCAGCTCGCCCTGCCCTTCCTATTACCTGCGTCAGGAGCGAAAAGGTACGCTCGTTCGCCCTGTAATCGTCAAGGTAGAGCGACATATCGGCAAGCAACACCCCAACAAGCGTCACACGGGGGAAATCGTGCCCTTTTGTGACCATCTGAGTCCCGAGAAGGACATCGCCCCTCTCGCGGAATTCGTTCAGAAGGTTCTCATACGACTGCTTTGTCGAGGTCGTGTCGGCGTCCATCCGAAGGACTCTTGCGTCGGGCATAAGCACCGACAGCTCCTGCTCTACCTTCTGCGTACCGAAACCGCAACGTATCAAGTGCTTTGATCCGCACGACGGACATTTCTCGGGCATTTTAATCCTTCTCCCGCACCAATGGCAGACGAGCTCGCCCGATTCGTAGCTTCCCTTCTTCGTGTGATACGTCATAGCCACCGAGCAGGACGGGCATTTGACCGCCTCGCCACAGTCGACACAGGAAGCAAATGTATTGTAGCCTCTGCGGTTCAGAAAAAGTATCGACTGCTCTCCCGCGGCATTGACTCGCAGAAGTTCCTCAGACAGCAGTTTACCGAGCGGCGAAACATTCCCCCCGTGAGATTCCGGACGCATATCCGCAACGGTGACACGTGGAAGCCCGGCACTGCCGTAGCGCGTCCTCAGCCGCACGAGAGTGTAGATGCCGTCTTTTGCTTTTTTAAAGCTTTCGACAGACGGAGTTGCCGATGAAAGGAGCATCAGAGCCGAACAGTCGGCGCATCTCTTCCTCGCTATATCCCGTGCGTGATACTTCGGCGACATATCCGACTTGTAGGTATGCTCCTGCTCCTCGTCAATCACTATCATACCGAGATTCTTCACGGGTGCGAATACCGCAGAACGAGTACCCACGACGATATCCGACATTCCATTGCGCACACGAAGGTACGCCTCGCGCCGCTCACCTGCCGAAAGGCCCGAGTGCATAACGGCGACCCTTGATCCGTATCGCGATCTGAAGACCCCGAGCATCTGAGGAGTCAGCGATATCTCGGGCAGGAGAACTATGACTCCGCGCCCTTTTGATGTAACCTTGTCTATCATTCCGAGAATGACCGTCGTCTTGCCGCTTCCCGTCACACCGTAAAGGAGTGCCGCGTGCGGATTGCCGTCCTCGGTCAACGCGGTGAGAGTTTCAAGTGCCGCCTGCTGCTCTTCGTTCGGGGTGAGACTCGGAGGCGGTTTTATAACATAACCCGAAAGATCACCGAAATCGTCTCGCTCCTCGGCAAAGATCAGTCCGTTTGATATCATCGTGGCAAGCTGACGTGCGGTAGAGCCTTCGGCTTTTTCGAGAAGCTCATCCTCAGCCAGCTCTCCGTATTCGGCAAGCGCGTTTATGATTGAGATCTGCGAAGGAAGGTTCAGCTTCCTTTTCATTGCCCTCACCTTCTCACCGGCAAGGACCGCCGCGGTCTCGTTTCCGTTTACAGCAAGCGAGTAGAATTTCTTTTTTCTGAATCCGACAGCTGAAAGTCCGGACACCGCCGTGATATACCCTCCCGCCTCAAGTGAGCGAAGATATTCGAGCGTCTGCGCCCCGTGTGCAGAGACAAGGTTTTCCTCTTTTATGCTCCCCGAATCCTTTATATGTTCGAGGATTATCAGTTCACCGTGTGAAAGCTCCCCGCCGTCGGGTTCGGTGGGCTTTCCCGTCGGGCTGTAAGTTATGCTTTTCTTTCCGATCCCTATCGAAGGAGGTGTGACCGCCTTAACAGCATCGCCGAGAGTGCAGAGCGTCAGACGCTTCATATAAAAGCACAACTCAAGCTGTTCCCGGCTGAGTGACGATGAAGCATCGCCAACCGAAAGAATCGGCTTTGTGCGTTTCGCGTCGGTCTTTTCCCTGACTTCGGTAATAATACCCGTCTGGCGTCTGTTTCCGCCTCCGAAGGGTACAACGACAAACGCCCCCGGTACTGCTGCGTCCCGGAGGTCCTGCGGTATGAAATAATCGTACATCCTGTCCGCCTGATATGGCAGGTCGAGGAGGAAGACTCCCGCATAGCGGGATCCCGCATTTGTCGTGCCCGAAATCATTTTATCGGCGTCAGTCGTTCGTTACGGTCTCGCCTTCCTCGGACGGAACGCTCTCTACGATGACGAATTCACCGTCGGCGATACGGTCGATCGAAAGCCTTACCGCCTTCTCGTCCTTTAGCTCCTTATCGATCATGGCGGCAAGAGGGCGCTCACCCTCCTTGACTCCTGCGGCGCGCTCTGCTTCGCTTCTCTGACGGACATATTCGTCGGTTATAAGCCTTGCGCCCTTTGCGGTCGCGAGAGCGAGCTGATAGCGGTTAAGCTCCTCGCCGTCGATTATTTTACCCTTCGTAAGCTCCTGAATCGTGGGTTTGATCATCATGATGATTGGTTCTCCTTATATATAACCTTAATTTTTAGCGAAGTATTTGATCTCGGCGTCGGTGTTCCTTCTGCGCGAGCAGCGCTCGGCACGAACGATCGCCCTTATGTCTGCGACGGCTTTATCGGACTCACCCGTTGAGTTGTAAACTATGTAATCATACAGATCGAGACGCTGAAGCTCCTTCTCGGTCTGCTTCAGTCTCTTGAGGATCTTGTCCTCTGTCTCCGTCCCGCGGTCACGCAGGCGTCTCTCCTGCTCGGCAAACGAAGGCGGAAGCAGCATCACGAGCACTGCCTCGGGGCATTGCCGCTTGACCTGCTCTGCTCCGTTCACATCTATCTCAAGAATTATATTTTTCCCGCTTTCGACAACTTTTTCGGCATAGCTTCTCGGCGTACCGTAGCACTCGCCGCAGTATTCGTTATATTCAAGGAAATCTCCGGCTTTCAGATATTCGTCGAATTCCTCATGACTGACGAAGAAATAGTCCGAGCCGTCGACTTCTCCGGGACGCGGCTTGCGCGTCGTCCTCGAAACAGAGAATTCAAATTCGCCCGAATTCCGCAGAACACGGTTAACAGTGCCCTTTCCGCTGCCGGCGGGCCCCGAAACGACAAGGATTATACCTTTCCGGATATCGCTCATTGTATACCTCCGTCGTTCTGGTCGTCACTGCCGTTGAGACGGTTCGCGATAGTCTCTGTCTGAAGAGCGGATAGTATCACGTGCTCGCTGTCGGTGACGATTACGGATCTCGTGCGTCTGCCGCAGGATACATCGATCGTCCTTCCCGCATCCTTCGCATCCTGCATAAGACGCTTGACGGGAGCCGACTCCGGGCTTACAACCGTAACGACTCTCTCGGCGGCAACCATATTGCCGAAGCCTATGTTAATAAATCTCATACTGTAACGATCCTCTGTTTTATTCTATATTCTGTATCTGTTCTCTGATCTTCTCAAGCTCACACTTGACGTCGACAACGGTTTGCGCTATTTCCGCGTTCTGACACTTTGAGCCGATAGTGTTGACCTCCCGGTTCATCTCCTGCATAAGGAAGTCAAGCTTCCTTCCCGCCGGCTCTCCCGATGACATTATCGTTTCGAATGCTCCGAAATGCGATCTGAGCCTCACAAGCTCCTCGTCGATCGCGATTTTGTCAGCGTAGATCGCACACTCGGTAAGTATACGGTTCTCGTCGGCGCGGATACCAAGGTCGTCAAGCACTTTACGGAGTCTCTCTTCGATCTTGTTACGGCTTCCTGAAACGTCGGAAAGCGAAAGGCTCTCGATCCTGTCAACCATCTGTGCAACCCCCGAGAGCTTTTGACGAAGGTCAGTCTCTATCCTCTCTCCCTCAGCCGATCTCGCTTCCAGAAACGCCGCAAGTGCCGAATCGAGTACTGGTCTTATCTCTGCCCAGTCACGTTCGGCGTCAGCCTCTGCCTTTTCGGCGGTTATGACGTTCTTATCGGCGGCAACTTTCATAACGCTTATGTCATCGGCAAGTCCGTATACGTCACGCAATTCGTGCAGAACGGCAAGATAGGACTTCAGGTACTCACGGTCAACGGAAAGCGTAACCTCCGGCTCAGCCGTATTCTCGATATTTACCGAAACATCGACCTTCCCGCGTGATACTCCGCCGGATATGAGATACTGCCTGACTCTGTCGTCGGTAAAGCCTGCCGAACGCGGAAAATGCGCGGCACAGTCAAGATATCTGCTGTTTACCGACCTTATTTCAACAGTCACCGTTCGCGTCCCGGTGTCAGCCGAAGCACGCCCGAACGCCGTCATACTCTTCAACATTGAAACATTCCCCTTTATACAGTATAACATTTTAATTATAATGCTAAACACCCGATTTGTCAACCGGATTTTGATTTTTGCTTTCTATTCTCAAAAAAAATGATTTTTTTCGTAAAAAGTTGAAAATAGCCCTTGCAAATAAGGAAAAAATGTAGTACAATAAACTGTAATATGTATGGGCATAGCACTTTGCACCGTGCTTGGGCGTGAAAAAAGCAAGTTCACGCCAATTCATTTCAACATTTTTGCCGCACAGCGGACGGAGGATTTTATGGTAGTAGCAGGAGATTTCAAAAACGGAATAACATTTGAAATGGACGGCGGAGTCTATCAGGTGATAGAATTTCAGCATGTCAAACCCGGCAAGGGCGCGGCTTTTGTCCGCACTAAGCTGAAGAATGTCATCAGCGGTGCCGTAGTCGAAAAGACCTTCAGCCCCACCGATAAGTTCGAGAACGCATATATCGAAAGAAAAGAGATGCAGTATTCCTACAGGGACGGCGATCTCTACTATTTCATGGATATGGAATCATTTGAGATGCTGCCTCTCAACAGCAATAAGCTCCCCGATAACTTCAAGTTTGTCAAGGAAGAAATGATGTGCAAGATCATTTCGTATAAGGGCAACGTTTTCGGTGTCGAGCCCCCCACATTCGTTGAGCTTGAGATCGCGAAGACCGAACCGGGATTTGCCGGCAACACCGCGCAGAACACCCTTAAGCCCGCAACACTCGAGACCGGAGCGGAGATCAAGGTACCGCTCTTCATCAATGAGGGCGAGGTAGTAAAGATCGACACCCGTACCGGTGAATATCTCGGCAGAGCCTGATGATTCAAGTATTTTATTATTAAGGAGATACGGAAATGAAAATTACCGAAAAAGCCGCTTATATCAAAGGACTTGCCGACGGACTGAACCTCAACAAGGAAACCGCAGAGGGTAAGCTCATCGCCGCCCTGATCGACCTTGCCGGAGAAGTTGCCGAGGCACAGGAAAAGATGCAGGAAGACATTGACTATCTCTCCGACTATGTTGATGAGCTTGACGAGGATCTCGGCGCGGTCGAGGAAGAAGTATACGGTGACTGTTGCGACGACGACTGCGATTGTTGCTGCTGCGACGAGGATGACGAGGATATCGATGACGGATTCGAGATCACCTGCCCCTCATGCGGTGAAACCATCGTTTTTGACGGGACCGTCGACGATGACGGAGAACTCGTTTGCCCCAACTGCAAGGAAAAGATCGTCTACGATACGGAAGATAAGGAATAATTCTTTACGTTCGGGATTTCCGCCGATGAATCGGCGGAAATCCTTTTTCTTTTTGTAAAAATAGGCTCTTGACTTTACTCAAAAAGAGGTTATAATTAATCCTTGCGTTTACAAAAAACAAAGGTGATTTATATGGATGTAATTTTTATTCTTTACGACTGTGCAATAATCCTT
>CALYSG010000014.1 GCA_945485605.1 uncultured Clostridia bacterium | reverse complement strand
GGCAACATAGTCTCGACATGAGTGCATAGTGCATATTTTTGTGCTGAAAGTTTGTGCAGATTAGCCTGTATTTTTTGCAAAGGGCTTAAAAATACGATTTTTTCGTCGAATAGCAAAAATTTTTTGCAAAAAAGAAGCATTTTGCGATTTTTATGCGTATATTAAATATAAAGATGTGAAATAATACTCTGAACGGAGGAAGTAAATGGAAAAGATCAGGGAGATCACCGAGCTGAGCGAGAAGCTGACGCTCTCGCCCTACGCCTGCTTTTCGGCATCGACGAGGGGGAGAGAGAAGCCGTGTGAGCCATGCCCCATGCGCACGGAATTTCAGCGTGACCGCGACAGGATAATTCACTGCCAGTCATTCAGACGGCTTATGAACAAGACGCAGGTCTTCCTTGCCCCCGTGGGCGACCACTACCGCACACGTCTTACCCACACTCTCGAGGTCACGCAGATCGCAAGGACGATCGCGCGGGGATTGCGGCTAAACGAGGATCTGACCGAGGCGATAGCTCTCGGGCACGATCTCGGGCACACGCCCTTCGGTCACGCGGGCGAGGCTGTTATGCAGGAGTGCTTCTCGAAGGACTTCACACACTACCGCCAGAGCCTTCGTGTAGCAGACAGGCTCGAGAGGGACGGCAGAGGGCTGAACCTTACGTGGGAGGTGCGCGACGGTATCGTAAATCACACGAAGGAGGAGACACGCGCCGCGACCCTTGAGGGACTTATCGTGAAACGCGCCGACCGTATAGCATACATCAACCACGACATAGACGACGCCTGTCGCGCGGGAGTCATGACGGTAGAGGACATTCCCTCGGCTCTGCGCAAGGTGCTCGGCCAGACACACTCCGAACGTATAGACACGATGGTCAGCTCGATCATCACCGAGAGTGCAAACAAAAATGACATAGTTATGGCACCCGATATATGGGAGGCGACCGAGGAGCTGCACCGCTTTATGTTCGCCAACGTTTACTTAAATCCGCAGGTAAAGGGTGAAGAGGGTAAGGCAAAAGAGCTCGTCGCGCGGCTTTACGACTACTACCTTGCGCATCCCGACGAGCTTCCCGGCGTCTATCACGACGAGCTCGAGACCGAGGAGGTCGGGAGATGCGTTTGCGATTTCGTCGCGGGAATGACCGACAGATACGCGATAGAAACCTATCGCAGACTCTTTATACCCGAGGTATGGAGGGGACTCAATTGATACCGAAGGAACTTGTGCTCGAAATACGTGACCGCAACGATATTGAAAATGTAATCGGCGGTTTTGTCGATCTCAAACGCACCGGAACGAATGTAAAGGGACTATGCCCTTTCCACAATGAAAAAACGCCCTCGTTCACCGTTTTTCCGGCGACGCAGAGCTTTTACTGCTTCGGTTGCGGGGCTGGGGGAGACGTCATAACATTCATTATGAAGTATCAGAACCTTGACTACGCCGACGCCGTAGAGTACCTTGCCGCCCGCGCGGGGATCAACATACCCGCCTCGTCTTTCGGCGGCGAGGAAAAGGGCCCCTCCCGCAAGAGGATCCTCGAGATGAACGTCTGTGCCGCAAGGTATTTCCGAGAGGTGCTCTTCTCGCCCGAAGGAAAGGTCGGGCTCGATTACCTTATGAACAAAAGGAAGCTCTCGCCGGCGATCATCAAGCGCTTCGGACTCGGATTTGCGCCCGACAGTCCTTTTTCCATGCTCGACTATATGAGGAAGCAGGGATATACCGACGAGGAGCTTCGGTCGGGCTATTTTGAGGCGATAAGTCAGAAAACGAACAAGCCCTACTCGATCTTCCGAAACCGCGTGATGTTCCCGATAATCAACACCGCGGGCTCGGTAATAGCCTTCGGCGGGCGCGTCATGGACGACAGCAAACCGAAATACCTGAACACCAACGACACCCCCGCGTACAAGAAGGGCAAGAACCTTTTCGCACTGAATTACGCGAAGGATCTGTGCGGAGAGCGGCTGATCCTGTGCGAGGGTTATATGGATGTCATAGCGCTTCACGCCGCCGGCTTCGGCTTTGCCGTCGCGGGGCTCGGCACTGCGCTGACCTCCGATCAGGCAAGGCTTATAGCAAAATACACGAAAAAGGTCATACTCACCTATGACAGCGACGAGGCGGGTCAGCGCGCCACCGAACGCGCGATCTCGCTCCTCTCCGAGGTCGGGGTGGATGTAAAGGTCCTCGTCGTGGAAGGGGCGAAGGACCCCGACGAATTTATCGGCAAATTCGGCAGTGCGGCTTTTGAGAGACTTCTTGACGGCAGTCGCTCAAAGTTCTCCTACCGTGCCGACGCCGTGATAAAAAAGCACGATATCTCGACGCCGGACGGCAAACTCGCCGCCTCGAAGGAGCTGTGCGCGGTGGTAGCTGCGGCAAGCTCGAGCGTTGAGCGCGACCTGAACCTTGACGAAGCGGCACGCCTTCTTTCAATCGACAAAAAGATCCTTGCGGAAGACGTGGAGCGTGCGCGACGGAAGCTACTGAAGGAAGAGAAAAACAAGCTCTCGCTCGAGGCGTACACCTCGGCGCGCGGGATAGGCGACAAGATCAACCCCGATATTGCGAAAAACCTTGGGGCGGCATCGGCGGAGAGCGCGATCTTGGGGCTCCTTCTCGCTTTTCCCGAGCACCGCGCCGCCGTCGCGTCGGGTAAGATCGAGCTTTCACCCGACGATTTCGTTACTGCCTTCGGACGAAGGGTATTTGAGGCGATGATGAAGCTCGAAGGCTCCGAATTGGGCTTTGATATCACCCTTCTCGGAGAGGACTTCTCACCCGATGAGATGGGTCGGATCCAGAGAATGATAAGAGAACGGATGATGCTCACCGAGAACGGATCCGCTGTCCTCACAGCCTCTATCGACACACTTAAGTTTGAGAGGGCGATCCAGACGGCGAAGGACAGCGGAGACAAGCTCGCCGCCTTCGAGGCAAAGCGGCGCATGATAATGGAAAATAAAAAAAGAATACATAAATGAAAGGGTTTCCCATGGAAAAATTCAACGACGAAGAAAAAGAAATTGATTTTGAAGAAAAGGAAAAGGAGCTCTCGCAGACCGACGATGACTTCGACCTCCTTCCCGACGGTCCCGAATGTGACAAAAAGGTCGATATGAACGACATAATCGCAAAGGGAAAGAACGGAGACCTCTCACTTGCCGATCTCGAGGAGGCTATGGACGAGTACGATTTCGACGCGGACAAGCTCTACGACACCCTTGAGAGCAACGGAATTTCGCTCCCGATGGATATTCCCCAGTCGGAAATGGCAGAGATCGAAAACGAGGTCGAAAAATTCGGTACGCCCGAGAGCATGGAGCGCATCCTTGAACAGGAGGGGCTTGCCATCGACGACCCCGTGCGTATGTACCTCAAGGAGATCGGAAAAGTCCCGCTGCTCGACGCGGAAGAGGAAAAAGAGCTCGCAAGGAGAATGTCGGACGGCGATGAGGAGGCTAAAAACAAGCTCGTAGAGGCGAACCTCAGACTCGTCGTCAGCATCGCGAAGCGCTACGTCGGCAAGGGAATGTTCTTCCTCGATCTGATCCAGGAGGGCAACCTCGGACTTATGAAGGCTGTCGAGAAGTTCGACTATAAGAAGGGCTACAAGTTCTCGACCTATGCCACTTGGTGGATAAGGCAGGCGATAACCCGCGCAATAGCCGATCAGGCAAGGACCATTCGCATACCCGTGCATATGGTCGAGACGATCCATAAGGTGTCGCGCTACTCCCGTCAGATGCTTCAGGAGCTCGGACGCGAGCCCACCGCCGATGAGATAGGCGAGAAGATGGGAATGAGCGCCGACCGTGTACGCGATATCATGAAGATAGCGCAGGATCCCGTGTCGCTCGAAACACCTATCGGCGAGGAGGAGGACAGCCACCTTGGCGACTTCATCCCCGACGAGGACACTCCGGCACCCGCCGACGCGGCCTCGGCAACCATCCTGCGCGAGGTCATAGAGCGCGAGCTGCACACTCTCACTCCGCGCGAAGAGCACGTGATAAAGCTCCGTTTCGGACTCTACGACGGAAGAACGAGGACTCTCGAAGAGGTTGGCAAGGAGTTTGACATCACACGCGAGCGTATCCGCCAGATAGAGGCGAAGGCTCTCAGAAAGCTCCGTCACCCGAGCCGCGCGCGTCATCTGAAGGGGTTCCTTGACTGATCCGCGGCAGAAGGGTAAAATACGGAAAGATAAATCTTTCAATCTGCGTTTTGCGGCTTTAGCCGCTCTTTAAAAGCACGATTTTCTTCGCAAAACCGGATACGATTCCCAAAGAAAGGAAGCTTTCGCTGAAGAAGCGAAAACCATGGTTATATAAATGAGCAGAGCAGACGAAATCTTTGCGAAAAACTGCCGGGAGATCCTTGACACCGGATCTTCGGATAAGGACCTTGCCGTCCGCCCGCACTGGGACGACGGCGTTCCGGCTCACACGGTAAAAAAATTCTGTATCGTAAACCGCTACGATCTCTCTAAGGAATTTCCGATAATCACCCTTCGCCGCACGGCGTTCAGATCCTGCATCGACGAGCTTCTCTGGATATGGCAGAAGAAATCCAACAATGTTCACGAGCTCGGATCGCACATCTGGGACTCTTGGGCGGACGAAACCGGATCTATCGGAAAGGCATACGGATATCAGCTCGGTGTCAAGCATAAATATAAGGAAGGAATGTTCGATCAGGTCGACCGCGTGATATTCGACCTTAAGAACAACCCCTCGTCGCGCAGAATCATGACTAATCTTTATGTTCACGCCGATCTCTCGGAGATGGGGCTATATCCCTGCGCTTACTCCATGACCTTCAACGTCACGGGAGACAGGCTGAATGCGATACTGAATCAGAGATCGAACGATTTTCTCACGGCAAATAACTGGAACGTCGTTCAGTATGCCGTTCTCGTACATATGATGGCACAGGTGTCGGGATTCAGGGTCGGCGAGCTTGTCCATGTCATCGCCGACGCACACATATACGACAGGCATATACCTATCGTAGAGAAGATACTGAAAAATCCGATGTACGACGCCCCTCGCTTCATTATGAACCCCGATGTGAAGAATTTCTATGACTTCACGGTGGATGACTTCGCGCTCGAGAATTACCGATTCACAAAGCTCGAAGAGAAGATCCCCGTCGCCGTTTAAGGATCCCTGTCTATGAAAAGTATCGTAGCAGTCGATAAGAACTGGGGGATCGGGAAGGATAACGGACTTCTCTTCTCCATTCCCGAGGATATGAAGTATTTCAGAGAAAAAACGCGCGGCAAGGTCGTGGTCATGGGACTCAATACCCTTCGGTCCTTTCCGGGCGGAAAGCCCCTTCGCGGGCGTCTTTCGAATATCGTGCTGTCTGATGTTGACCTCCCCGCAGAGGAAGGACTTACCGTTTGCCGCAGCCTCGATTCTCTGCTTGAAGAGATAAAAAAGTACCCCTCGGACGATGTTTTTGTGATCGGAGGAGGCAGCATCTACCGCCTTCTTTGCGACCTTTGCTCGGAAGCTCTCGTGACAAAGGTCGATGCCGACGGAGGCGCGACCGTCTTTTATCCCGACCTTGACAGCAGAGAGGGCTGGGAGCTTATCTCCTCGTCCGAGCCGTTAGAGTCAAACGGCTATGACCTTCGATTCTGTGTTTACCGAAACAAAGATCTAAAAACCGAGCTATGAGCGCCTGTGAGCTTTGCCCGCGGGTCTGCCGTGCCGACCGGGAAGCCGGAGAGATCGGATTCTGCGGCGTGGGAAGTGACCTTCGCGTAGCACGGATCGCACCGCATATGTGGGAGGAGCCCTGTCTTTCGGGCAGCCGCGGTGCGGGAGCCGTCTTCTTTTCGGGCTGTTCGCTTCGGTGTGCCTTCTGTCAGAACCGTGTCCTCAGCCATTCGGCGAAGGGAGAGAATATAAGCGACGCGGAGCTTCTCGACCGTGTTCTCGCGCTTGCCGCGAGCGGCGTGCATTGTATCGACCTTGTAACTCCGACACAGTTTTCTTCAAGGCTCATACCGATCCTTGAAGAGATAAAAAATAAGACGGACCTCCCTGTAGTCTGGAATTCGGGCGGATACGAGAGGGTCGAAACACTAAGGTCGCTTGAAGGGCTTGTCGACGTTTACCTTCCCGATTTCAAGTATGCCTCGGGTGAGCTTGCCGGAAAGTATTCGGGCGCTCCGGATTATCCGGAGGTCGCCGCGGAGGCTGTCGCCGAAATGTACCGCCAGGTGGGAGAATTTGAGTGCGATGGCGAGGGTATCGCCAAAAAAGGGCTTATTTTGCGGCATCTCGTCCTTCCCGGCGGGCGGCACGATTCCGAAAATGTTCTCCGTAAGCTTGCCGCTTCCCTGCCGGTCGGAAAGATAAGACTCAGTCTTATGAGCCAGTACACCCCGGATTTTGCCGAGGCATCGCCGTACCGCGAGCTGCACCGGCGAGTGACGTCCTTTGAGTACGGTTACGTGCTCTCGGTCGCACAAGAGCTCGGGTTCGAGGGCTTCTGTCAGGAAAGAAGCTCGGCGTCGGGAAGGTTTACACCCGAATTCTGAATACTTATTGCAAATATACATTTTATGGTACGATTTATTTTGTATCTGATGAAAGGCGGAACAACGCTATGAAGCTGATCCTTGCAATTATCCGCAATGAGGACAGCGTGGAGACGCTCTCCGCGCTCATGCATGCGGGAATCTTCGTTACCAAGCTGTCGACGACGGGTGGATTTCTGATGGTCGGCAACACGACATTGCTTATAGGTATCGAAGAAGAACGAGTCGACGAGGCTCTCGACACACTTCGTCTGCACTGCTCGAAGCACGAGCACGAAAATCTCGGAAGGCTGAACTACGGGGATGACTTTGACGCGGGCGACGGGGAACAGGTGATCGTCGGCGGTGCCACTGTATTTATCCTTAATGTAGACAGATTCGAGAAATTATGAATCACGATGTTCTGACAGCGATCCTTTTCGCAGTCGCGGGGCTCTCTTGCGGTACGGCGCAGTTCTTTTTTCTGCGCTTTGCCGTCCGCAACGCGCTTCGGAAGAACCGAGTATGGCTTCTGATACTTCAGCCGATCATTCCGGTAACGCTGCTTCTTGCATCGGCTATCGTCTACGTCCGGCTTGTTTTCGTTCCTGCCGTAGCCTACACCGCCGTTCTGGCGACGCTCGCCGTCGTGAACCTGATAAAAGGAAAAAACAGCAGTAAGGAAGGTGACTGAACCGCCGTGCCCGCGTTTGTTTTTATAATATTTATAGCGGTCGGGCTCATCCTCTCGGCTGTCGGCGCGATCCTTGCCGTCATGATGCGGAAGAAACGGAAAAGGAACACCGAAGTATCGCTCGATAAGCCGCTGAAGAAAAAATTCCTCATATTCACGGTGCTTAGCGCCGCGGGAGGCTGGCTCGCCGCCACGGGACTTCTTTCACTTCTTTTCGGCAGAGGAGATTCCTCCCTTGATGTTAATATATTTGCCAAGCGGACGGGAATCGTTATCTTAGGCTACGATGTGAGCGAAACGGTCCTCGTTTCTTGGGGAGTGATGGCTGTGATCATCATTGCCGCGCTGATACTCAGGATATTCTTCATCCCTCGTTTCAAGGACGAACCCGAGGGAGTGCAGGCGGCGCTTGAGGCTGCAGTCGGCTGGATAGAGGATTTCGCGGCGTCGAGAATGAAGAAGCGCTCGGGATTTCTTAACGTCCTGCTCTTCACCCTTGCCGTTACTCTGCTCGGTTACGGCATCGCCGACCTTGCGGGCTTCCGTTCGCCGGCGTCCGACCCGACCTTCACACTCACGATAGCGTTTATGATCTACATAGTAATAAATGTCTACGCTATCGTATATCGCAAAAAGAAGAAAAACCCGCTGATCGACGGCGCGTCGGTCTTCGTAAAGACGATATACAAGTTCGTCACGGGCATTTCTACCCCCGTTTCAATGGGTTGCCGACTCTTCGGAAATATGATAAGCGGCACTATCGTTATGGATCTTATCTACGCCGCCCTCGGATCGGCATCTCTCGGAATTCCCGATATCGTCGCGCTCTACTTCGGCGTCTTCTCATCACTTATTCAGATGTATATTTTCATTACGCTTACGCTTACATATGTTGCCGACAACGTAAACGCGGGCGAATAAATCGAGAAAGGAAAAACGATTATGAAACCGATAAGAAAGCTCACAAGGGCTGTCACCCTGTCCGTAGCGGTACTTACGGTGCTGACTCTATGCGTTCTCGCAGTCTCTGCCGTCGGAGAGGACAGCTCCGCCGCGACCGAGGCAGTAAAGGAAGCGGGAAACGGCGGACTTTATTTCCTTTCCATAGCGCTCTGCCTTTTACCCGCCGCCGCCTGCGGCGTGGTTGAGGGACTTGCGACCGGAAAAGCGGTAGAGTCTATCTCAAGAAATCCCGAATCCGCTCCGAAGGTCCAGTCGCTCCTTATCCTCGGTCTGGCTCTCACGGAGTCGTCGTCGATCTACGGCTTCGCCGTGGCGCTGATACTTATATTCCTCAAGTAAGATGGATATACAGCCTCTTGATCTCATAATACACGCCGCCAACTTCATAATCATGATGCTGGCGCTCTGGCTGATCCTCTGGAAGCCCGTCTCAAAGTACATAAAAGGGCGCGCAGACAGAGTCAAAGCCGACCGTGCAGCGGCGGAAAACGAAGTAAAAGAAGCTAAAACGCTTCGCTCGGAAGCCGAAATGAAGCTGCAAAGCGTCAGCCGCGACGCCGAGACTCTTCGCCGCGAGGTGAACGCCCGAGCCGAGAGCGAGGCGGCGGCGATAATCGGAAAGGCTAACCGAAATGCCGAGGCTATCGTCGCCAAGGCTAAGCAGGACGCAGAGGAAATAAAGGCGAAGGCTATTATCTCCGAACGCGAGGAGACGGTCGCCCTTGCCACCGCGCTCGCTCAAAAGATCATCGGCCGCGAGGTGAAGGTCGAGGATAACCGCGCCCTTGCCGACGAGTTCTTCGCCTCGCTTGAAAACGGCGGCACGGAGAAAACAAAAAAATGAAGATAACGGTGAGATATGCGCCTCCGGCAGATGAGGCGTTCTTTGAAGATTTCCGCGCCGGTCTTTCGCGCGCGTTCGGAGAGGCTTTTGATGTCGTCTTTGTTGAGGACGGCTCGCTTCTCGGCGGCTTTTGCGTCTACGCGGACGGAAAGCTCTTCGATATGAGCCTTAAAACAAGGCTCGATGATCTCAGCGCAGAAATACTTCTCGCGAGCGAAAATGTCAAATAAACGCACACGGGTGGGTACTTATTCGCAAAAAAGGAGGCAAATACATGGACGACCGCAATCTTGTCGGTGAATTTCTTCGGGAGAAGATCGCCGGCTATGAATTCCGTCCTCGGGTTGCCTCGTACGGCAAGGTCGTGTCATTCTCGGACGGAGTCACCTTCGTTGAGGGGCTTCGCGATGTCGGATGCGACGAGATCATAGACTTCGGCGAGAACCGATACGGGCTCGCCTTTGAGCTGTCGGAGGAGGGTGTCGGAGTCGTTATGCTGACTCCCGGATCACTCATTCCCGGCACTCTTGCACTCGGTACGGGGCATATCGCCGACATAGGAGTCGGCGACGCCATGATAGGACGCGTGATCGATCCGCTCGGCAGACCGCTTGACGGTAAGCCTCTTCGCCTTACAAAATACCGCCATGACGAGTCGCCGGCACCGAAGATCACAGACCGTTCGCCGGTCAACCGGGCTTTTCCGACGGGAATTCTCGCGATAGATTCGATGATCCCCATCGGAAAGGGTCAGAGAGAGCTTATCGTAGGCGACAGACGCACGGGAAAGACCTCGATCGCGCTCTCGGCGATAAAAAATCAGAAGGGGCGCGGCGTTATCTGCGTTTACTGCACGATAGGTCAACGCGCCGCCGAGACGGTAAGGATCGTAGAAGAGCTGCGCGAGTCGGACGCGTTGGATTATACCTTCGTCGTCGCCGCGACAGCCTCCGATCCCGCCGCGCTTCAGTACCTTGCACCCTTTGCGGCGACGGGTGCCGCCGAGTATTTCATGTATTCGGGAAACGACGTTATGATAGTTTACGACGATCTGAGCAAGCACGCCGCCGCTTACCGTACGATTTCACTGCTCTTAAAGCGTCCGTCCGGGCGTGAGGCGTACCCAGGTGATATATTTTACCTTCACAGTCGCCTGCTCGAGCGTTCGGCGCAGCTCAGCCGCAACAATGGCGGTGGCTCGCTCACGGCATTTCCGATAATCGAAACGCAGGCTGAGGACGTCTCAGCCTACATTCCGACGAACGTCATCTCTATAACCGACGGTCAGATATACGTGAGTACCTCGCTCTTCCTCGGCGGTCAGCGCCCCGCGATCAATGTAGGGCTTTCGGTCTCGCGTACCGGCGGTGCGGCACAGCAGAAACAGCTTAAAAAGCTCTCGGCAAGCCTGCGTATCGAGCTTTCGCGTATGCGTGAGCAGGAAAAGTTCGCCCGCTACGGCGGAAACACCGGCGGAGATATGGCAGAGGGCAAGCTGCTCAATTCCCTGCTGATCCAACCGAAAGATACCATATATTCGGCAGCAGAGGAGGCGGCGATCCTTGCCGCTTACCGTTGCGGCGCTTTCTCAAGTGTTCCGCTCAACAGGATCGGTGACGCTATCACTAAAATGCTCGCCGATCTGCACGAAAACGATCGCGCACTGCTTGAAAATATCGAGGCATCGGGGAATATCACCGACACAAATCTTGATGCGCTTATCGGCGCAGTTAAGCGGCATCTTGCCTCATATTGCTAATTATGGCAAAGAATTACAAGAAAAGGATAGCCGTTGCGACGCTTATCGGCGAGCTGACCGGCTCGACATTGAGAGTCTCGACGGTGCGCTCGGCACAGGCGGAAGCACTTCTTCCCTTCTCCGAAGCATATTATGAGGCGGCAAAGGGCGCCTACACGCGAATATTGTCGCTTTTTCCGACAAAAGAAGGCGAAAAAAACGATACAGCTCTTGAATTCAGCGTGATTTTCGGCTGTTCAAGGGGGCTTTGCGGCGGTCTTGACGCAAAAATCGCCGTCGCAGCAAAGGATCATATACTCAGTAATGCAGGCTTCGCGGTTTTCGGTGAGCGGACAGCCGCGCTCCTCGGCGTTGAGCCATGCGGGAACGATCTTCCCGACTATTCGTCCTGCGAGGAGCTTGCAAGGATGGTCGCGGCTCAAATAGCTGACGGTTCGGTCAACACGGTGAGAATACTGCGCGCTGAGGGCGAAGGCGTCGCCGAAATATTTGTTTTTCCTGCCGCAAGCAACGAAAATCTTTACCTTGTCACCGATCTGCCTCGCGAGGAGCTGATGTCAGACCTGCTTTTCCGATATCTTGCCGCCTCTTTCTTTCTCGAGGCGGTCAGAGGCTACGCCGCACAGCAAAAGGCACGCTTGCGTTCGATGGACAGAGCCACCGAAAATGCCGAAAAGCTGAAGGAAGAACTTATCTCCGCAGATCGCCGTGCAAGGCAGGAGCAGATAACGTGCGAAATTATTGATAATCAAGGAAATTTATGAAAGACATCATAACAGAAAAAAATGCGATCAGCGCGGGTACGCTATACCTCGTTGCCACTCCGATAGGAAACCTTTCGGATATATCCGAGCGTGCGCTCAAGACGCTGTCGGAGGTCGACTTTGTCGCCGCAGAGGATACACGCAACAGTCGGAAACTTCTGTCGTGCTTCGGGATATCAAAACCGATGATCTCATATTTTGAACATAATAAAAAAGCGCGCGGCGAGGAGATCGTCGCGCGACTTTCGAGCGGCGAATCATGTGCGCTCGTTACCGACGCGGGTATGCCCGGGATAAGCGATCCGGGCGAGGATATCGTGCGCCTCTGCATAGAGAACGGGATCCCGGTGACGCTCGTTCCGGGGCCCTGCGCGGCAGTTACCGCACTCGTACTTTCGGGATTGCCGACCGCAAAATTCATTTTTGAAGGCTTTTTACCGCAAAAAGCGAGCGAAAGAGACAAAAGGATCGAGGAATTATCACACGAAACACGAACGATAGTTCTATACGAAGCCCCGCACAGGCTAAAAAGCACCTTAAAATCCCTCGGAAAAGGTTTCGGAGACGACAGAAAGCTCTCGATATGTCGAGAGCTTACGAAAATCAACGAGGAGATCTTCAGGACAACGATTGCACAGGCTTGCGATTACTATTCCGAAAATGATCCGCGCGGCGAATATGTTTTGATCGTCGCCGGCGCAGATGAGACAAAAAGCGAGCTCTCCCCTGCCCTTTCCGATCCGGTAGCCGAGGTGAAGTCACTGATTTTAGACGGAATCCCCAAAAATGAAGCAATAAAACAGGTCGCAAGGCAGCTTGGAGTTCCTAAAAATACGGTCTATCAGCAATTTATCAACTCAACGGAGGACGAAAATGGTAACGCGCAGTGAATTTGACCTTCTTTTTCGTCAAATATGTGGGAAATACGGTTTTGATCTTGAACTTTCCGAGGATATGCTCGAAAAATTCTTTATAATCAGCGAAAACCTGCTCGGCGAGAACGAAAAATTCAATCTGACTGCCATACGCACGCTCGACGGGGTGATTCTTAAACACATTTGTGACTCAGCCTGCGTTGCAAATCACATTCCGGCATTTCCCGAAGGCTCCAAACTGCTTGACGTCGGCTCGGGAGCGGGGTTCCCTGCCCTGCCGCTCGCCGTCATGCGCCCCGACCTTTCGATAACGGCGCTTGACGCGACCGAAAAGAAGGTAAGATTCATCGAACAAACGGCAAAACTCGCAAAAATCGACAATATAACCTGTGTGAGCGGTCGCGCTGAGGAGCTTGCGGTTCCGAAAAGCGATATGCGCGAGGCCTTCGACTTTGTAATTGCGAGATCTGTCGCAGAATTGAGGATGCTTAATGAGCTTTGCCTGCCTTTTCTCAAGGTTGGAGGCAAATTTTACGCAATGAAAGCATCGAGGGCACTTCATGAGGCCGCAGACAGTCGGAACGGTAGGATGACACTCGGCGCAGTCGAAAAGCTCGATATTGTAAGACTCTACACCGATGAATTCGGTGAAGACAGGCTGTTGATGATCGCCACAAAGAAGCTGCAGACATCCGGAAAGTATCCAAGACGCTTTGCCAACATTAAAAAATCGCCTCTATAATGTTTCACATGAAACAATTCGGCATGAAACGACAAAATGTTTCACGTGAAACGTTCAAAGCGCGAGGATTTTATATCGAAAATTGTTCACGGGAAACAATCGGCATATAAACTGTCGAAATGTTTCCCGTGAAACTTTTTGTAAATATTGCGGAATCTATTGAAAAAAGGCGCAATATATGGTATAATATTGAAGAAAATCATACAACGGAGGAATATATGGCACGAATAATTGCGTTTGCTAACCAAAAAGGCGGAGTCGGCAAGACTACGTCTGCCGTAAATGTTGCAGCTTCGCTCGGAATTATCGGCTTCAGAACGCTTCTTATAGACCTCGACCCGCAGGGAAATACCACGAGCGGCGTCGGGATCCCCAAAAGAGGGCTAAAAAACACCACAAGAGAGGTGCTTTTGGGAGATTGCAACGTAAAAGAAGCGGTCAGAACGACCGAATTCACCAATTTGTCGATCTTGCCCGCAAATATTTCGCTCGCGAGTGCTGAATTTGACCTTTTTGACTTTGAGGACAACCAGTACCGCATGAAAAAGATAATTGCCGAGATTGCCGACGATTACGATTACATCATAATCGACTGTCCGCCGTCGCTCGGAATGTTGACGGTCAATGCGCTTTCGGCTTGCGACGGCGTTGTCGTGCCGATGCAGTGCGAATTTTATGCGCTTGAGGGACTTTCGCAACTCATGATAACCATAAAACGCATAAATAAGATGTATAACGACAAGCTCGCGGTCTGCGGAATACTTATCACGATGTACAACCCGAGGCTTCTTCTTTCGGTTCAGGTAATGACCGAATTGAAAAAATACTATGGGGACAAGCTCTTTAAAACCACAATTTCAAGAAACGTACGGCTTTGCGAGGCACCGAGCTTCGGAAAACCCGTATATTACCACGATAAACGGGCAAAATCGACTCTTGAATACATCGCCGTGGCAAAAGAGCTCAGCGAGAGGATTTGAAATGACTAACGCAAAGAAACGTGATGCCGGTCTTGGAAGAGGGCTTGATTCGCTTATTGAGGACAATTCTCCCGTGATCAAGGGCAGGCCGCAGGTAGTCCGGCACGACGAAAACGAAAAAAAAGAGTTCCGCAGAGAAAATAGTAACAGTTTATACAGAAAGGACGGTGCAATGTCGTATGTCAGTAAAACGCCAAGGCGCTCTGGGTCGTGATTTCTTCAATATTCTCGACGACAATATGTATGAGGATAAGAAGGGAAAGACCGAAATGATTAAGATCTCGGCTATCGAGCCGAGAAAGGACCAGCCGAGAAAAACTTTTGAAAAGGAGTCTCTTGAGGCTCTTGCCGAATCTATACAGAATTACGGCGTTCTTCAGCCTATAATTGTAATGGAAAACTCCGATCTGCCCGGGGTATATCAGATAATCGCGGGCGAACGTCGCTGGAGAGCCTCGAAAATGGCGGGGATCGACGAAATACCGGCGGTTGTTTTCGACGGTGATGAGCTTAAAGCCGCCCAGATATCGCTTATTGAGAATATCCAGAGAGAAGATCTCAATCCGATCGAAGAAGCCATGGGCTACCGGGCTCTTATGGAAAACTTCGGACTGACTCAGGATCAGGTCTCAAAACAGGTAGGGAAGAGCCGTTCTGCTGTTGCAAATGCAACGAGACTGCTTGATCTTCCCGATGAAATTATCGAAATGCTCCGCACAGGAGAGCTTACCGCCGGTCATGCGAGGGCACTTCTCGGACTTGACGACAGCGAAAAAGCTCTGCCTTTGGCGAAAAAGATCATTGCACAGGATCTGTCGGTGCGTGAGACCGAAAAAGCTGTGAGAAAACTCAACGCCGAACCCGAAGGATCCGACGAGCTCAAACCGGTCGATATCCGTGAGGCGCAGATAAAGCTCTATATGAAGGAGCTTGAGGATCGCTCTCGCAGCATCCTCGGCAGGAAGGTAAAGATCACTCATGCCGGCAAAAAGAAGACCGTTGAGATCTCATATGAGACAAATGATGATCTTGAAGAGCTTCTTCGTACGCTTTGCGGGGAAGAGATATTCAAAAATCTGTAATTATTACCAAAATATAGGAGCATTATGCCATGATTGACATCAAATACATCAAAGAAAATCCCGATGAAGTCATCGAAAGACTTGCTATGAAGGGCAAGGACGCGAAGGAAGATGTCGCGAATATCATAAGGCTTGACGCCGAGCGCCGTGCGCTTATCGTTGAGACCGAATCGCTCAAAGCAGAGCAGAACCGCACCTCCAAGCTGATCCCTCAGTATAAAAAGGAAGGGAAGGACACGGCGGCGATCTTTTCCGAGATGAAGAAGCTCGGCGAAAAGACCAAGGCGAACGATGAAAAGCTGAAGGCTGTCGAGACCGAGCTTAACGGCTGGCTGCTCGGGCTGCCGAATCTGCCCGATCGAGACCTTGTGGGAGGCGGAAAAGAGAACAATCAGCCGCTCAGATACTTCGGAAAACCTCACGAATTTAACTTCACACCGAAGAATCACGTCGACCTTTGCACGGATCTCGGCCTGATCGACTACAAGCGCGGAGCAAAGCTCTCGGGTTCCGGCTTCTGGATCTATTCAGGCATCGGTGCAAGGCTTGAATGGGCGATCCTCAACTATTTCATAGATTTTCACATCGGCAACGGCTATCAGTTCATGCTTGTGCCGCATATGCTGACCTACGAATGCGGACTTACAGCCGGTCAGTTCCCGAAGTTCAAGGACGAGGTCTACTGGCTCGAGACAGCCGAGGACGAGCGCAGACGCTTCATGCTCCCGACCGCGGAGACAGCCCTTGTGTCGCTTCACCGCGACGAGGTGCTCTCGGAATCAGAGCTTCCGAAGAAATATATCAGCTACACGCCCTGCTTCAGACGCGAGGCGGGTTCATATCGCGCGGACGAGCGCGGAATGGTGCGCGGACATCAGTTCAACAAGGTCGAGATGGTGCAATACACCCTTCCCGAGAAGAGCGACGAGGCATTTGAAGAGCTCGTCTCGAACGCCGAAAACCTTGTAAAGGGTCTCGGTTTCCACTTCAGAACGGTCAAGCTTGCCGCCGGAGACTGCTCGGCATCTATGGCAAGGACCTACGATATAGAGATCCAGATCCCCTCGATGAACGGCTACAAGGAGGTCAGCTCGGTCTCCAACGCGAGAGATTATCAGGCGCGCCGCGGAATGATAAGGTTCCGTCGCGAGGACGGCGGCAAGATAGAATACTGCCACACGCTGAACGGCTCGGGCCTTGCGACGTCACGTATTCTGCCGGCTCTCGTCGAGCAGAACCAGAACGCCGACGGCAGCGTAAACGTTCCCGATGTGTTAAGAAAATACATCGGTATGGACGTCATAAGGAAGCCCGAAAAATAATTTATCCCCCGGAGGTGTCAGATGATTCGTGTTTTTGCCCTGTCTGTAAGCGGCTTTTTCGAAAAGATAGACAAAATGTTTTTCACGCCGGAGTTCGGCAAATATGAGCACCTCGGATTTTTGGGCAACTCGGATTCCTTCAAATGGGCGATACTTGCGCTCTATTTCGGACTTGTGATCGCATCGGTGCTCACCTATTACAACCGGAACGTGCTCGGGAAGGCGGTACGCGCACTTGACACAGCGGGAAGTCTCTCTCCGGAGGGCGCCAAGACCCTTGCCGAGCTCGGGCTCGGAAAAAATATTTTTATAAAACTGTCGCTGAGAAAAGGCGGAACTCTTGCGGGCCTTATACGTCGTGTAGCAGCCGAAAAGGGCGAAAACGACGCACGTATGGGGGGTAAACCCGAAAAAAAGCCAAAGGATAAGGTCGACTTTGAGTCGGACAGGTTCTACCTTGCACCCGAAAAGCGCGACAGCCTTATACAGAGATTTTCGGCGCGCGGGAACGGGATACTCAGCATAGTCCTTGTCGCCGTGCTCGGACTTCTTGCCGTCGTTGTGATATTTAAGGTCGCACCGTTTGCCTTCGGGTTGCTTGACTCGGCGCTCGATGGATTTTCGCAGAATGGCTCGGGGGCATCATGAGCAGAAGAGAGAACGAAGAGCTATATGTAAAGATCGGAGAGACCGAGAAGTCAAATCTCGAGGTCTTTTGCGATAAGATATACCTTCCGCCGATAAAGGAGCTTCTTATCCCGGCGGCGATAACGGCGGGAGCAATTTTGCTGACGGTCCTCATACTTCTTGTCTCCGGGCTGAGGCTCACCACGGTAAAAGGCAATGATTCTCCGAAGAGCTACCGCTATTTCGGGTGGATATACGGCGGAAAACCCGCCGCGGGAATACTTCATTGCTCGGATGGGATCAGCGCATCAGTACGCGGCTGGACGCTTTATTACTCCGACGGATCGGTCTACACCGGAGAGACATCGGGTTTTATGAAGCACGGGTCGGGGGTAATGAAGAAAAAGGACGGATCTGTTTATCGCGGGAATTTCAAGGATGACCTCTTTTCGGACGAGAACGCCACGCTTGATTTGGCGAACGGTGACCGCTATGAGGGGGGCTTTGAGGAAGGACTTTTCTCGGGGCAGGGAACCTATTATTATGCCGACGGTGCTGTTTATCGCGGAGGCTTTCTGAAGGGCGAGCGTTCGGGGCAGGGAACTTTTGTATATGCGAACGGAGACTCTTTCACCGGCACTTTCGAGAATGATATGAGGCTTGAGGGCACGTATACATGGCGCAGCGGAGAGAGCCTTTCGGGTAAATATGAGAACAATCAGCCTTCGATGACCGAAAAATCGGTATTTACCGACTATACGGGCAAGACTTATCTTGCCTTCTTCAATAACGGAATAATTTCGGATAAATCCCACTACTCGCCGCCCGTAAAGCCCGACCCGGGTCCGGGCGTCGGATAATTCCCCTATATATGCCTTTTTGAAAAGAATATAATATAATGTAATGAAAAAAGCACCCGCTTAGGTCTGCACTTCGTTTTGGAAATATTCTGTTTCCGCTTGCGGAATGCGTCTGTTTAAGACGCAAAGAATATTTCTGAACTGCGTAAATTGAACTTCAATTTACCGCTAATTGTGCACGCCGTTCTCTCTGCATTCTTAGCGGAGAATTGGCAGACACAAAATTTCGGCAGAGAAAACATTTGTTTTCTCTGCCGATTTGTGTTATAGTGGTGTAGGTGATGCAAATGGATAATGAAAAAGAATTGCCGAAAAGAAAAGATATACGGCTCAAGAATTATGATTATAGTTCTCCCGGTGCATATTTTGTAACCATCTGTACGGAAAACAGAAAGAATTACTTTTGGAATGGATCGATTGATCCGCAGACATTCAAATGGTGTTCCGTAGGGGCGAACTGTGTTCGCCCGCAAAACCTGCCATTATCCAAGATAGGCAAAATCGTGTTAGATGAACTGGAGCGGTGGAATCAAACATATCCTGCGGTATCACTATATTCCTATGTGCTTATGCCGAATCACCTACACATAATGGTTATCATTTCTGCCGATGAATACGGGCGACCACAGGTCGCCCCTACGGTGGAACGAATGGTGAATCAGTTCAAAGGAGCGATCACAAAAAAGGTTGATAACCCTATTTGGCAAAAATCTTTTATTGAACACGTGATACGTAATATAAAGGATTACGAAGCTCGATTGAATTACATTTACGAAAACCCTATCCGTTGGTATTACGACGAATTATA
>CALYSG010000013.1 GCA_945485605.1 uncultured Clostridia bacterium | reverse complement strand
CCCTGATTTTTCCGCGTTTTTCTTCCGAGTTGTGATTTTGTATCTTTTCAAATGGGGAGAAGTAGGCGATAATAGTATTCGGACAAGAAGTGCCGAAAGGATAAAACGATGGAAGATTCATACAGCATTTCACTGAACAAGCTAATCGACGAATTCTCACTCACAACACTCTATCTTCCGGCTCCTGCCGATACCATAATGATATCGAGCAACGAGGTAGACCGTCCGGGGCTTGCGCTCGCGGGATTTTTCGAGATCTTCGAGCCTTCGCGTATACAGATGATCGGAAACGCCGAGCACAGATACCTTGAACGCCAGACCGCGGAAGACAGAACACGCAAAATACGGGATTTCATGAATGCACACCCTGCCGCCGTGATAGTTACTGCCGGGCTTCCGGTCTTTGACGAGCTTGTAGAGCAGGCAAAGCGCAACTGCATCCCCGTCTTCGCCTCAAAGGAAAAAACCACAAATATAATGGCGGCAATGATAGCCTCACTGAACGTTCACCTTGCACCTCGTATCACACGCCACGGCGTACTCGTCGAGGTCTACGGCGAAGGTCTGCTCCTTCTCGGCGACAGCGGAGTCGGCAAGAGTGAGACCGCCATCGAGCTTGTAAAAAGAGGTCACCGACTTATCGCCGACGATGCGGTCGAAGTAAAACGCGTTTCCGCAAAGACCCTCGTGGGTACGGCTCCCGAGATAATCCGGCATTATGTCGAGCTTCGCGGCATCGGCATAGTTGACATACGTCGTATATTCGGTATGGGAGCCATCAAGGAGACTCAGAGCATCGACCTCGTTATAAAGCTCGAGCAGTGGGTTCAGGGTAAAATGTACGACAGGCTCGGCCTCGACAATGAAACGGTCGACATACTCGGAATAAACGTTCCGGCTATCACCATCCCGGTCAAACCGGGCCGAAACCTTGCCATAATCCTTGAGATAGCCGCGATGAACAACC
Organism: uncultured Clostridia bacterium; assembly: GCA_945485605.1. Classification (GTDB taxonomy): domain Bacteria; phylum Bacillota; class Clostridia; order Oscillospirales; family CAG-272; genus RGIG3994. The sequence goes on along the minus strand of CALYSG010000013.1, from coordinate 17,925 downwards.
GCCAGAAAAAGATGGGCTACAACACGGCTGAAGAATTCAACAAAAAGCTCATGGGTCAGATGGGACTCGAATAAAAATCTATTTTTAAAAGGATAAAATAATGAGAAAAACCAAGATCGTATGCACTCTCGGACCCGCTTCAAGCAACGAAGAGGTCATGGAAAAGATGCTCATAGCCGGAATGAACGTCGCACGCTTCAACTTCTCCCACGGCACACACGAAAATCACGGTAAAACGATCGATATGTTCCGCCGCGTCCGCGACAGGCTCGGCGTGCCCGCCGCCGTTATGCTTGACACGAAGGGACCCGAAATAAGGATCAAGGACATCAAAAACGGCAAAGCGATGCTTAAGACCGGCGATACATTCACGATAACTACGCGTGACATTTTAGGAAACTCATCAGAGGCGCCGATAAACTATCCGGATCTTCCGAAGCATGACCTTAAACCGGGTCAGAGGATCCTTATAGATGACGGAAATATCGAGCTCGAAGTCATAAGCCACACCGACACGGATATTCTCTGCCGCATAATTGACGGCGGTTATATCTCTACTCACAAGAGCCTCAATCTCCCGAACCTTCACCTTGATATCCCCTTCCTGTCGGAGCAGGACAAATCGGACCTGCTCTTCGGTGTAGAGAAGGACGTCGACTTCATCGCGGCATCATTTGTAAGGTGCGCCGAAGATGTTATCTCGCTGCGCAAGTTTCTTGACTACCACGGTGCTCACAAAATAAAAATAATATCCAAGATCGAAAATGCCGAAGGCGTCGATAACTTTGCCGAGATACTTGAGGCATCCGACGGCATAATGGTCGCCCGCGGTGACATGGGTGTCGAGATCGCCTTTGAGAGACTTCCCGGTATCCAGAAGAAGTTCATAAGACAGTGCTATCAAGCCGGGAAAATGGTCATTACGGCGACCCAGATGCTTGAATCCATGCTTCATAACTATATGCCTACCCGTGCCGAGATAACAGACGTCGCAAACGCCGTATTTGACGGTACCTCTGCTGTTATGCTTTCGGGCGAGACTACGGTCGGCGATTACCCGGTAAGGGTCGTCGAAGTTATGTCGCACATAGTCGAACAGGCTGAAAACGATGCCATAGACCTTGGTTCATATAAGGGCTTCCGCCACACCGACGATCACGAGAGCATTACGAACGCTATATGCGACGCTGCCTGCACTACCGCCGCCGATATGAATGCAAAAGCCATTCTTACCGCGACCGAATCGGGCTATACGGCAAGGCTTTGCTCGAAATTCCGACCCTCCGTTCCGGTCATCGCCGCAACTCCCTGTGAAAAGACCTTCCATCAGCTCGCGCTCTCATGGGGCGTTTACCCCGTACTTTCGCTCTATCAGAGTGACGCGGACAAACTTATGCGTCACGCTGTGGACTGCGCCAAGATGATAGATATGGTACAGACCGGAGACCGTGTCGTTATCACAAGCGGTGAGGAGGTTCGCTCGTCGGGCAACACCAACCTTCTCAAGGTTGAAACGGTCTGAAATAAATTGATTTGGGGGCAAGGATAATGAAAAAGATCATTGCTATTCTGCTTATAACAATAATTCTGCTCGCATCGGCATCATGCACCGTTGATAACGGCAACACACCGGGCATCGAAAGCAACACCGACGAAGTCACTACCGTTGGCACAAATGAGACCACCACGGAAGATAAGACCGAAGCACCCGAACCCGACGACCCCGTTGGCGAAAAGGGTTACATTCTTATTAATGAGGGCGAAAGCGTATTCGACATAGTCCGCCCGGAAAACCGCAAGACCTGTGACGCACTCATCTCTTCCGGAGTGAAGCTATACTCGGCACTTGCGAACCTCTCGGGCGGCAAGCCGAACATTCGAGATGATTTTCTCGAAGAAGGTCAGACAAAGGACGGCTATGAGATACTTATCGGCGATACAAACCGAGATGAGACAGTTGCGGAGAAGGCAAAGCTTGCAGTCAGCCAGTTTGCCATCGTCTTTACCGAAAAGAAAATAGTAATTGTTGGCTCTGATGAGACACTGTCCGCAACCGGAGTATTATACTTTATTGAAAATTACCTTACCGAAGAAAATGTGGAAAGGGGTGAGGGCAAGCTGATCCTCAAAAAGACCGATAACTATCACAGCGACCCTGATGATTATACCTTCCGTGCCCTTCTCAAACAGAATCAGGCTATCTCCTCGACGAGCGATTATAAATTCACCGTCTCAAAAATAGACCTTATAAAAACATCGCAGGGCGGCGGTACTGACGGAAAGTATTTCTACCAGGCGCTCATTCAGAAGGATACGCAATCAAACGAAAAAAACAACATAGTCAGGATCGTTAAGACCGATCTTGCAACCGGAAAGGTCGTTAAGATAAGCGAAGATCTTGATCTCAATCACGCAAACGACATCACATACAATTCCAAGATCGGCAAGCTCGTAGTCGTACATAACAATCCCTACCGTGACAGGGTCTCATTCGTCGACCCCGATACTCTGGAAGTTACGGAAACAAGATCGATCGGCATGAAGATCTATTGCATCGCGTACAATGAAAAATACGATCGCTACGTCGTCGGACTCAGCGGCGGTCAGACCTTCACGATACTCGACTCGGATTTCAAAAAAACCATGATAACTTCATTCAGGCCGACGTCCTTGACAACCGGATATGTAACGCAGGGTATGGAATGTGACGATCAGTTCATCTACTTCGTGCTTTACAAAAATAACGTTATAACCGTCTACGACTGGAGCGGAAATTTCGTAAGCCTTGTAAAGCTCGACATTACCGGCATCGAACCCGAGAATATCTTTATTTATAAAGACGAGCTATACGTCGGTTGCGGCGCGTCAGCCGGTACAAAGGTATACAAGATAACTTTGACTCCGCCTGCTAACTGATATATAAAGATCGGAGATCCGTTTGGATCTCCGATCTTTTAACGTATTGCCAAATTGTCTTTCCCGACATATTTTATGAGCACACCGGCAATGTAACTGCTGAGTGCGATTTTACTACCGGTCTCAAAGTATTCCCGGCTTATGTTGTCATAATATCTGACACGTACTGCTCCCGGGAATATCGCCGCTAAATTCTCACATTTTCTGAATTCAATGCTGTCTTTGCACGGAAGTCTGATAAAAACAGTCTTAGCGTCCGAAACTTTAACCGTCGGTGGCGCTTCTTTTTTATTTTCTATGATTGCTTCACGCTTTGAAAACTTTGAATTTTCAATCAATGCACCGACGGTCGAAATAATAAGCCGGGGGACCGTGTCATCCCTGTATGTCAGCTTACCCTCGACATAGACCGCGCCGTCGGTATGGATCAGCCCGGCAAAGCTCTTATACTGCTTTGCGAAGGCGACGCATTCGATGCTCCCGCTCCTGTCCTCAAGTGTGAAAAAAGCCATGGTCTCACCCTTCTGCGTCGTCTTTCTTGACAATGTACCGATCACTCCTGCGAGCTTGACGTGCTGACCGTCGCGTAAGATATCAGATGCTTCGTCGGGCTCGCGTAAAACATCACCTATCTGAACGGTCCCGAGCGAGGCTATACAATCCGAATATCCGTCGGTCATATACCCCGAAAAATACATTCCCGAGCATTCCTTTTCGAGCATCAGCTTCTCACGAAGCGAGAGATCGGGTTTCTGCGGATATTCAAATCGCATTATACCCCGGTCCCCCGCCACCGAAGAAAACATATCGAGCTGACCGTCAAGGTTTGATCGGTTTCTGCGGTTCACCTGATCTATCAGTGCCTCATACCCGGCGAGCAGTCGACTTCGGTAAACTCCGAGCGTGTCGAATGTTCCCGCCTTTATGAGAGCTTCGATCTGTCGCTTGTTGAGCTCGGTATCGCTAAGCCTTTCTACGAAATCCTCGAATGATGCGTAAGGTCTGCGGCTTCTTTCGGAGATTATGGCCTCGGCAAACTGCTTTCCGACGTTCTTCAGAGCTAAAAGTCCGAACCTTATATTCTTCCCCGCCGCGCAGAAGGTCAGACCCGATTCGTTTATATCGGGGGGCAAGACTTCTATTCCGTGCCTGTGACATTCGGCAATATATTCGGCAGTCTTCGGCTGATTCCCGAGAACCGAGGTAAGCATCGCGGCAAAGTATTCCTTCGCGTAGTGAGCCTTAAGATACGCCGTTCTGTACGATATGAGCGCATACGCCGCAGCATGGCTCTTATTGAACGCATAATTTGCAAAAGCGGCAATGCTGTCAAAGAGCACGTTTGCGTCTTCTTCGGTCATGCCGTTGCCTGCAGCCCCCGAAACAAAGCTGCCTCGTTCAGCCTCAAGCACATCGGATTTTTTCTTTGACATAGCTCGCCGTACGATATCCGCGTGACCGTAGGTATAACCCGCAAGGATCCTCAGAATGCTCATTACCTGCTCCTGATATACGATACAGCCGAAGGTGGATTCAAGCACGGGCTTAAGCAGAGGTGACGGATAAACTATCTTTGACGGATCGCGGCGGCACTCGATAAATCGAGGGATAGACTCCATCGGACCGGGACGGTAGAGGGCTATCGCCGCCAATATATCGTCAATACAGTTCGGCTTCATTTCGGAAAGCATAGACTTCATCCCCGCCGATTCAAGCTGAAAGACGCCGGAGGTATCACCTGCCGAAATCATCGAATAGGTCTTCTTATCGTCAAGCGGCAGCTTTTCGAGCGAAAAATCGGGATCAGTTTCTCTTATCTGATTTTCGGCACCGGCGGCAATAGTAAGATAACGAAGCGCGAGAAAGTCAAATTTCAGCAAACCGAGTGACGCTATCGTATCCATATCATATTGCGTCACGACCGTGCCCCCGCTTACTGCAAGAGGCACGTAGTCGCTCACCGGCTTCTCGGTTATAACGACTCCCGCCGCGTGTATCGAGATATTTCGCGGCATCCCCTCGAGCTTACGTGCCGTATCAACAAGTGATCTCGTAACCTCGGAGGACTCATAAAGCTCCCTGAACGATGGAGTCTTCACAGCATCGTCAAGCGTCACGTCAAGTGCCTGCGGGACTGCCTTTGCTACCGCATCAACGTTTGAATACGGAAGCCCGAGTGCCCGCCCGACATCGCGTATCGCAGCCTTTGCCGCAAGCGTTCCGAAAGTTATTATCTGCGATACACGCTCTGCTCCATAGCGATGTGAGACATAATCTATCACCTCGCCTCGTCGGTTGTAACAAAAATCTACGTCGATATCCGGCATACTTACTCGCTCCGGATTGAGAAATCGCTCGAAAAGCAGATCGTACCTCATAGGATCGACGTCTGTGATCCCAAGACAATATGCTACAATACTTCCCGCGCCCGAGCCTCTGCCGGGTCCTACGGGAATTTTCTCCGATTTAGCGTAATTAACATAATCCTGAACTATCAGAAAATAGTCCGAATATCCCATGTTCTCTATCACTGACAGCTCGTAGCGTATTCGGTCGAGATATTCTTCACGTGAGGCTCGTGAGAAATCGGTCTCACCCTTTTCTTCACGCTTTGAAAATCCCTCGTAAGCGAGTTTTTCAAGGTATTCAGACGCCTTCTCGCCTCCCGGGCATTCAAATGAAGGTAAAAATGTCTTCGTAAAGTCAAAATCAAAGTTGCACTGCTCGGCGATTTTTTCCGTATTGCTTACAGACTCCGGGCAGAAAGCGAAAAGCCTCTCCATCTCACCGGTCGACTTATAATAAAGCTCGTCGCTCTCAAATCCACGGGCGCGACCGTCGGCGACCGTTCTGCCGGTAGCTATGCACATCATTACCGCCTGCGTATTTGCATCCTCACGGTAAAGGTAATGACAGTCGTTCGTGGCGACCGTCTGCAGGTCGCACTCCTTTGCGAGCCGTATGAGCTCGGACAATATCTGCTTCTGATCGCTGTTTCCGTGATCCTGAAGCTCGATATAGAAGCTATCCCTGCCGAATATTTCCGAATATTTCAGTGCCGCCGCCTTTGCGCTCTCAAAGTCGCCCGCAAGCAAAAAATGCGGTATTCTTCCGGAGAGACAGCCGGAAAGGGCGATCAGCCCTTCTGCGTGTTCCGAAAGCAGGTCATCATCTATCCGAGGGCGCGAATAAAAGCCCTCGGTGAAGCCGAGCGACACTAACTTGATAAGGTTTTTATAGCCTTTTTCATTTTTGCAAAGCAGTACGAGATGCTGTGCAGAACCTTCTCCGCCTGTACGAGAAAGATGCCCCGATTCGGATACGTAGACCTCACAGCCTATTATGGGCTTAATGCCCGACTTTTTGCAGGCACGGTAAAAGGCGACCGCACCGAACATATTTCCGTGATCGGTGAGGGCAACTGCGGTATGCCCGCACTCGGCAGCGCGCTTCGGAATGTCGACTATACGGCAAGCACCGTCAAGCAAGCTGTATTCACTGTGAAGATGAAGATGAACAAAGCCCACGTTCTACCCTCCCCTTTCGTTTCAGTCTTTTTTGATACCTTCGGCAATAGCCATCAGCCTTGCCATTCTGTGGTTGACTCCGGATTTCGATATAGGTGGGCAGTGCCTCGCTCCAAGCTCCGCGAGCGGGATCTCGGGGTAAAGAAGCCTCAGCTGCGCCGTCTCGCGAAGCTCAGGAGAAAGCTTGTCGCACTCCCCGGATCTTTCGAGAGCTTCAAGAGCCGCAATTTGCGCCCTCGACGCCGCGACAGCCTTTGCTATGTTTTTCGTCATACAGTTCGTCGAACGGTTGACATCGTTCCTTATCTCGCGCGTTATCTTACCGTTCAAGAGTGCAAAGTATGCCTGGACCGCGCCAACCGATGAAAGAAAATCCTCTATTTTTGCACTGCTTTTATATATCAAACCTGCAGAACCGTCGCGCCTTCTGACGGTAGGCGGCGACGCGTAATCGCACAGGAACGCCGAAAGCGTCTCTGCACGATCACTGTTTTTTAAAGTGAACTCAAGATGATATTGACGTTCCGGAGATGTAAGGCTTCCCGACGCGATAAAAAGTCCGCGAAGGAAACTGCCGGCACACTCCTCGCAGGAAAAGCCTACGATCGCGTCGACCCCGTATCGCGCCATATCGGAGATAAGCTCGGCAACTTCGGAAGCGCTTACGGCAAGGACGAATCCCTTTCCCTCCACGACCGGAGAAAACGTAACAGCATTCGAGCCGAACACCGATGCGATAGCCTTCTGCGCAACCTGTGCTGTATAGAGGTTCTGATAAAATCCCAACGCTCTGCTCTCGCCGTCGGTATCGGCATCAAAAAGCAAACCGGCGGCGTAAGCCCTTTTGCAACACTTTTTCTTTATCGGCAATGCGGAAAGCTCGGCTTTTGTGTCGGTAGAAAAAGACATAGGTCACCTCTTCCCTTTGAAGTTTATCTCACATTCGAGGGAAACTCCGAACTGCTCATGCACCGTATTCTGAATATGTTCGACAAGACGCAGAACATCCTCGGCGGTAGCACCGCCCCTATTGATTATGAAGCCCGCGTGCTTTTCGGAGACCTGAGCTCCTCCGATAGTATAGCCCTTTAGTCCCGCGTCGGTGATCAGCTTACCGACGAAGTAGCCCTGCGGACGCTTGAAAACGCTTCCGGCATTCGGGTATTCAAGCGGCTGTTTCTCGCGACGGCGACGAATAAGGTCCTGCATGGTTTCCCATATTGCCGCGCTGTCACCTTCTTTCAGCTCGAATTCAGCCGAAAGCACTGTAAGCCTGTCCTTATTCTGAGAATACACGCTCGTGCGATAACCGAAGTTATGCTCTTCTTTGCTTATCATGCGGACCTCTCCGGTGAGATCGTCGTAAGCCGTACTCGAGGCGACGACCTGAGATGCCTCTCCGTTGTAAGCCCCAGCGTTCATATAAACGGCGCCTCCGACGCTTCCGGGGATACCGTAAGCAAACTCAAGTCCCGTAAGTCCGGCATTCTTCACAGTCACTGCGAGCTTTGTAAATGGCGCACCCGCGTCTGCGAATACTCTGTTGCCCTTAATTACGACCGAATCAGCGGATCTTGTGAAGATCACAAGTCCGTCAAAACCCTTGTCGGAGAAAAGGACATTGCTGCCGTTCCCGATGACAATAAAGTCAAGTTCTTCTTCCTTTGCCGCTTTTACGGCATCTATGATCATTTCGGTGCTGTCGGGCATGGCAGCGAGCCTTGCCGCACCGCCGATGCGGAAGGTCGAATGGGGTGCGAGCGGTTCGTTTTCAAATATTTTTATTCCCTTTGCAGATAGCATCTCCGCTACACGACTGTATTTATCCATGATTTTAACCTCCGCAAATTATATTTTTGAGTTCCGAAAGGCTTCCGATAACGTAATTTATGCTCATATTCTCCGGCATTGGCTTATGTTTCGGATTAAACCAGCAGGTGTCGATCCCTGCGTTGATCCCGCCGCGTATATCCGAAGTGAGAGAGTCCCCGACAACGAGCGCATCTGCTCTTGCAAAACCCGGAATACACCGCTCAACCTCGTCAAAGAAGCGAGCGTCCGGCTTTTCAAACCCCATTTCTTCCGAAATGAAGGAAGCCCTTATAAATCTTCCGAGTCCCGAGGCGGCAAACCGTGATTCCTGTATTTTCTTTATCCCGTTCGTCACGATGTAAAGCTCGGCGCATGGTGCGAGATCCTCAAGTATTTCCCGCGCACCGTCAATAAGATACGCCTTTGTCGAGAGACGCTCGGAATATCGGTCGGAGGCATCCTGCGCTTTACTAAGATCATAGCCTTCTTTCTCAAAAAGAAGTTCGAAACGCTCAACTCTGAGCCTTTGCTTTTCGGTCTCTCCGCGCTCGAGCTTTTCCCATAGCGATTGATTTATACGGCTGTAATCGTCAATGACCGAATCGGTGGGTATAAATCCGAAATCGCGCAAAGTCTCAGCGACAGCCTCACGCTCGGAACGGGTAAAGTCAAAAAGCGTATTGTCGGCGTCGAAGAGAATAAATTTGTATCCTGCCATATTATAACTCCGTAGTATTTTTATATATTATACTATTTATTCAGCGGAATTGCAACTGTTTTCTGAGCCCAAAGAAAAATTGAAAGTTTTTACGAGAATTTTTCCGAAACCTCTTGACAATTCTCCGAAAGCGAGTATAATAATATCGTTGTCTGAAAACGGCGGCACGCGAGAGTGGCGGAACTGGCAGACGCGCACGTTTGAGGGGCGTGTGGTTACACCGTACGGGTTCAAGTCCCGTTTCTCGCACCAAAAAGCACACTTCGGTGTGCTTTTTTCTTTTGTGTAAATAATGCTGTCCCGGATGCCTGTACAGGCATCCGGGACAGCCGTTTTTTCATTATTGTATTTTTCAGCCTGAAGTCTGAACATCTCGGCGTACTTGCCGTTTTTCTCCATAAGCTCGTCGTGTGAACCGACCTCGACGAGTCTGCCGCTGTCGAACATATAGATCCTGTCCGCCATGCGCGTCGTCGAAAGTCTGTGTGATATGAAGATGACCGTCTTGTCTGCGGCATATTCAAGAATCGAATTGTTCAGCTCGTATTCGGCTATCGGATCGAGTGCCGATGAAGGTTCATCCATAATGATCAGCTCGTAGTCGCGGGCAAACACCCTTGCAATCGCGACCTTCTGCCCTTCACCGCCCGAAAGGTTCGTGCCCTTCTTATCAAATTCGCGGGTAAGAGGCGTATCGATACCGCCTTCAAGCTCGGAGAGCTTTTCCGAGAAGCCCGCCGCATCAAGCGCACAGAGAACCTTCTCGCGATCGCGTTCTGGATCGTAGTCGCCGTTCATTACATTCTCAGCAATGCTCGCAGCGTAGATCTTGAAATCCTGAAATACCACACCGATCTTCTCACGGTAAGCGTCAAGCTCGTATTCCCGTATATTTCTGCCGTTCATGAGTATCTGTCCCTCGGTCGGATCGTAAAGTCTCATAAGCAGCTTTATCAGTGTCGTCTTTCCCGCTCCGTTATAGCCGACAATGGCGATCTTCTCTCCCTTTGAGAGCTTCAGCGAGACGTTCTTCAGTGCCTCCGCCGAAGAATGTTCAGCCTTCGGTTTTTCCCAGTCGGCATCGTGCCATTCAAACTTCGGCTTATCTGAGAAGTCATAGGTAAACGATACATCGCGCAGCTCAAGCGACGAAAGCTCGGGGACTTTGACATCTCCGGTCTTTATCTTCGGCTCGTAAGCGAGGAAACCGTAATACTTTTCAAGAAAAAGCGAATGTTTCGGGAACTTTGCCACCCTCTGCACAAAGTCAACAAGCTGCCAGCGTATACGCCATATAACATTGACACTCGCGGCGAAGGCTCCGATCATCACAAGCCCGCTTTCGAGCTTACCGAACATATAAAAGAGTATACCGAACTGTGCCACGGTCGCGACCGCGTCAAAGCCGATTCCGTAAAGCAAAAACCACTTCATTCCGTACTTTTTCGACAGCTTCACAGCCTCGTCGGTGTTTTTGTCGAAATCGCGCATGAGAAGATCGGTCACACGGCTCGTTCTTATTTCTTTTGAGTAGTCCTGAAGCTGATAGACACGGTTTATGTAAGACCGCACGCGGTTTATTGGCTTCCACTGCTTTTCCGCCTCATAATCAAGCCGGTTGCCGATCTGATTCGTAACGACATTCACAACTGATACGAAAAGGAGCACAAGCGCCACGGGTATATCTATCGTGAATATGACGGTAATGAGCGTTGAGAACCCGACCAAGCGATTAATAAGCATTCCTATGTCGTCTATCACTTCATCCGAACGCTTGCTTGCCTCGTCCATTGCCCAAACGAAGTCGTTGTAGAACTCGGGATCATCGTAGCAGGCAACATCCATACTGTACGCCTTCAGGAACAGATCCTTCTGCATCTTCAGATCGAGCCTCTGCTTTGACCAGGGCTTGTAAACATAGAAATGTATCCAGTATATTGCGACGTAAAAGAGATACCACAGAGCCATCAGCCCTATCAGCTTGGCAACATCTGCAAATTCGGCGCCTGCGTCGAGGGCATTGAAGAGCTTCAGCAAGAAAATCGTATTCACCGAGTCGTTCAGCCCTTTAAGCACGCCCATTATGATATTGCTGATAAGGTAATCGGGGCCGAGACGTGCGACCTTTGCCACTATTCCGAAGTTGTTTTTAAGTATCCTTAACATACTCTGCTTCGGTGTGCCGTCGCGGTTCATCTTAACCTTAGCTTGGGTCATACGCGCGCCTCCTTTCCGATGTAGTTTTCGGCTTGAAGTCTGAACATTTCGGCGTACTTGCCGCCCTTTTCCATAAGCTCGCGGTGAGTCCCGACCTCAGTGATCCTTCCGCCGTCCATAAGGAAGATGCGGTCGGCGTCGACCGCCGACGAGAGTCTGTGCGATATGAAAAGCACCGTTCTGCCCTCCGCCGCCTTCATCATATTGTCAAACATAGTATGTTCGGCGATCGGGTCGAGTGCGGAAGAAGGCTCATCGAGGATGATTATCGGTGATTTTCTCGCAAATGCCCGAGCCAGTGCTATCTTCTGCTGTTCGCCGACAGAGAGATTCGCGCCTTTGTCGTCAAATTCGCGAGTCAGCGTAGTATCGACACCTTTGTCGAGCTTCGATACACGATCATATGCTCCGCTCTCACGAATGGCGTAGTCGACAAGCTCCGTGTCGCCCTCTTCGGGGTTTCTGAGCAGTACATTATCGCTGACCGACATGGAAAACATCCGAAAATCCTGAAAAACGCAGGCGTAGCCGTCACGGTAGGAGCCCAGCGTATAATCCCTTATATCCTTTCCATCGAGCTTCACGCTCCCCTCCGTCGGGTCGTATAGCCTCAACAGCAGCTTCACAAGAGTCGTCTTGCCCGAGCCGTTTTGCCCGACAAGGGCTATCCGCTCTCCTGCGCCGATGTGAAGAGAAATATCGTGAAGGGTATCCTCCTTCGCTCCCTCATAGCGAAAGCTGACCTTATCAAGGTCGATATCGGCGCATACGGTCGGCGCGGGTACGGCGTTTTCGGAATCCTTTATCTTCGGCTCATAGTCAAGGAAGAAGCGCACGTCGTCAAGGAAAAGCGAATGTTCACCGAATTCGGCAAAGGTCGAAACAAGGTTGCTGAGTGCCCATGATATGACCGAGATGGATTCGACGACGACGATACAGTCGCCGATAGACATTCCGCCGTCAGAAAGCGCACGCCAAACCGCATAAAGCGTTGCTCCGAGAACCGTCACTACCGATACGCCTATCTCGAGGATATAGTCGGCGATCGCACGCTTCCAGCCGTACTTGCGTATCAGCGCGCAGAAATCCTTCAGAGTGCGGTCGAGCTCGCCGACCATATGCGTGTGCATATTTCCGATACGCATTTCCTTTGCGTATTCGTTGAGATAGAAGGTCCTCCTGACATATTTCTGCCTTCTCTCGACAGGCTTACGGGCGGCTATATGATCGTGTTTCAGTTTGTTGCGCCACTTTCTGACAAATCCGAGAAGCAGAGGAAGCAACGCAAAGACCATCAGTACCGGGTCTATTATGAAAATAAGAAAGGAGTTGCAGAGAAGCGTCACCATGCGCCATATGAAGTTATCGATCGTCTGCATGACCTTCATCACGCGGTCAAACGCCTCGTCCATCGCCTTCACATATTTGTCGTAGAACTCGGGTGTCTCGTAGCAGGAAAGCTCGACCTCGGAGGCTTTTACGAAGAGCTTGCGCCGAAGTCTTGCGCCGATCTGCTGATACTTTCCCGCCGAGACGACATTCCAGTAATACCTGTTGACAAGATGAATAATCAAAGTCACTGAAGCGATCACGGCAAGATATGTTATTATCGCCTCACGTGGAGTGCCGTCCTCTACCCCGTTAACTATCAGCCTTAGCAGGAATGAGCCCGACAGAAAGTCCAACGGAGCATACAGCATTGTCGATATGTAGTAAAAAATGAAGTACCCCGGCGAGGTCTCCCATACTTGTCGCAGGGCGAAAAATATGTTTGAGACCGTTCTCCCGAGCGGGAGCTTTTTCTTTTTTTCTTTTTTGTCCTTTTTCTTGTCCTTTACAGCCATTATGTCTCCTTTTAAGTATAAAAAATCGGCGGTGTACCCTAAATAAGCGCACACCGCCGCACGGAATATTCGGTCAGCCCACGAAAGCGGCTGCCCGACTGCGATGATATGCAAATCTCTTCCTCAAGGTGTATTTCATTTGGACAGCCTCCTTTCTTTTTATTTTTTCAGCCACACAGACACCGCCGCACGGCTTGTATATGCATTATATCAAAAGAAAAAAGGTTTGTCAACAATTTTTGCACTTTTTTTGCCTGCAATAAGATAGTCTGTAAAAAAGGCGAAATGTTACCTGAACCCAAGAAATATTTTTCCGGAAACGAAGATCCTTCCTGCGGCTTTGTAATGTTTTGTCCTGTCATAGGACATTATACGGCAGAAAAAAGTATATCATAATAATTGTCTCATGTCAAGACATTTGTGAAATTATTATCGGAAGGATCGGATATGGCGAGAATAATTGACGGTGAAAAAATGAATCTGATCGGCGCAAACCTCAAGCGTCTGAGAAAAGAGAGAAATTTAAGTCAGCAGGCTCTTTCAAACAGGCTCGAGCTTCTCGGTGTTTATGTATGCCGCGGCTCTGTCTCGAGGATCGAGGATATGACGCGCACGGTCACAGACATCGAGCTTTTTGCGATAGCCGAGGTGCTCGGCGTCGGGATCGAGTCCCTTTTTGAGATCAGACCCGACAAAAAATAAGGCGGCAGGCAACTGCCGTCTTATTTTCCGTATCAACCCGCCGTAAAAAGACAATAATAATAAAAAACAGATCGGCGGGTGAGCTTTTTGGAACAGCTTTTTGATAAGAAGGGCTTTATATGCGACATGGACGGTGTGATATACCACGGCAACCTACTGCTACCCGGTGTAAGAGAATTTCTTGACTGGCTAAAGGAGACCGGCAAGGAATTCCTGTTTATGACAAACTCCGCGCAGTACACGCCGCGAGAGCTTCAGCAGAAGCTCGAACGTATGGGGCTTGAGGTCGACGAGTCGCACTTTTACACGAGTGCGCTCGCAACCGCGCGCTTTCTGTCGTCGCAGTCACCCGGCTGTTCGGCTTTCGTCATCGGAGAGCACGGGATACAGAACGCACTTTACGACGCCGGAATAACCTACAATGATGTGAACCCCGAATATGTCGTCGTCGGTGAGGATAGGGGCTACGGCCTTGACGTCATCACGAAGGCGATAAGGCTCGTCAACGCCGGTGCGAAGCTGATCGGGACAAACTACGACCTCACGGGTCCGACCGAGGACGGTATAGTACCCGCCTGTCGTGCCTTCCTCGCGCCGATCGAGCTTGCAACCGGAAAGCAGGCTTACTATGTCGGCAAGCCGAACCCTCTCATGATGCGAACGGGTATAAAGATGCTCGGCGTTCATTCGGCGGAGGCTGTCATAATCGGCGACAGGATGGATACCGACATAGTCGCGGGAATCGAATCGGGGCTTGATACCGTCCTCGTGCTTTCGGGGGTATCGACCGTTGAGGAATGCCGACGCTTTCCTTATCGCCCTCGCCTTATTATTGACGGTGTGGGTGTCATACCGGCAACCTATAAAGCAGAACAAAGCCTCCGCTGACAGCGGGGGCTTCGTCGTTTTTATTTTATTTTTTGTCAAGTTCTTTTACGAAGTAAGCGTTGGAATATGCCTTGTTTCCCTCCCAATCGGTTGCGACGATCCTGAACCAGACCTCGTCCTCTTTAAGAACGAATTCGGCGGAATTTACCGTCTCGCCGTCGGCAGCGACCACCATACGATCCTTGCACCTTGCGCAAGATATAAGGTTTATCTTCCTGACACCGGTCGTTCGGACAAAGACCTTGCCGTTCTCATATTCAAGAGACACAAATTCCGGTCCTCTCTTAGAGGTCGTTCCCTGCACCGAATAAAAGTGTCCTGCTTCGAGCGCCTTCGTTATCTCTCTGTATTCGAGCTTCGGCGCGAATATCATAGTATATCCGCCAAAGGAATCGTTTAGCGGATCTCCGTCGGGGTATCTGTTATGGTTGTCATCAGTCGCAAGGCAGAAGACCTTCTTACCTTGATTGAGAAGGTCGTCGTAGACTCTTCCGTTGTCGTCATCATATCCTTGGTTAAAGCAACCGAAATTCATGATCTCCATCGCATTCATTCCGTTGTAGTTCGAATAATCCGGATATGATTCGAGCGACCAGGTCGGGTGATTATAGGTCACGAAGAATCCCGCATTCCTTCCCCTTGCTATAAGATCGGACACACCGTCACCCGAATATACTCTCACATAATCGGGAGCGTCAGGGTCATGTTTTACCTGATCGCGGTAGAGCTTTGCGTTTCCCTTGGCATACGCCGTGCGGTGGTAGCAGACATCGGTTACGTTGTCCTGCTCAAGGGCTATGAAGTTTACATGGCAGGTCTTTCTTTTCGGGGCATGATATTTGAAAGGATCGTTGATGTTCAGCTCATAACCGTTCAGCGCAACGAAATTTTCATCTGTCAGATCGTCGTGCGGTATGAGCACATTGTGATCGGTGTAGGCTACGACCGAATAACCCTGCTCCGTGTACATTTCCTTTACCTCTTCCGGAGTCTTTTTTCCGTCCGAGATCGTCGTGTGGCAGTGAAGGTTAGCACGGTAAAAGTTCATTCCGTTACCTGCTTCGGGAATAAGTACATTTTTCATAACTCTATCTCTCTTTCATAAAAGTATTTCATAATAATATATAGGTAGCGCAGACCAACCGTGGCAGAGCGATCCTGCCCCGCCGAAATCGGATTCGCCCTTGACCGTCTCAAAGAAGGTCGTGGCTCCGCGATCAAGCATTCCGCCGTATACTCTGTCTATCTCGGAAAGTATCACGGGCGAAAATCTTTCCTTATCCTCTTTTATCAACGCGTCGTACCTGAAAGAGGTCATAGCGAGCGTATCGGGCACGGTGTCAACACCCGAAATATCTCCGTTTGCGGCAAGCAGCTCAAATATTTTCCCTTTGCGCTTCCCTTCCGCCGCACCGCAGAGCAGACAGAGCGAATTTGTCAGAACCGAATAAGTTCCTCGTTCCCTCGCTTCAAACGATTCGAAAAGGCAGACTTCTTCATTATAGAATCTCTCACCGATCGCAAATCTTACGCGCTCTGCCGTTTCGCGGTAGGTTTTGCTGTCTTTGCCGAGAAGGTCACAGATCTTCTCCATAGCCTCCAGCGCAAGGACGAGAAAAGCATTCAGCGGAGCCTCCTTCTCGTTCTCGGGAGCCTTCGAACCGCCGTCCATGCCCCGCGACCATTCGTAGAAATTCCAGAATCCGTTTATCCTTCCGACAAGTCCTCCGTCGAGCCGATCGGTGAAGTTTTTCATAAGCCTCTCAAGCAAAGGAAAAAGCTCTTTTGCAAGAGTAAGGTCACCCGAATAGTGTGCATACTCGTACATCTGTATAAAATACGCGAGCGTGTAGACCGGGATCGGGCGGTCAAGCCCCGCCGGGAAGCAGAGCGGCATAAATCCGTCCTTTCTCACTCCGCGCGACATAAGTTCAAGAGAAGCACGGGCGAAAGAATATTCTCCGAAGGCATAGTAGCCGCAAAGCATCTGATTCCTCGAATCGAGGGTATAGAGTGCCTGCTCTCTCCACGGGCAGTCCTCGTAATGATCGTGCATACATGACACGAGCGTTCGGCGACATGTCTCGTAGATCTCTCTTCTTCGCAACTCAAAGCGGCAGGGCTTATTTTCAAGCGGGTATTCTACCGGTATTAAGGATAGTGAAACATCCTTCACACCGCGGCACTTTATGAAAAGCTGAATATACCTGCAACCGAATCTACGAAAATATGAAGTAAACTCATTCTTGCCCGCCTTCGTATAATACATACAGCAAAAATCTCGCACTCCCGTGCGGCAGATCCCGTCGGCAAGGTGTTCGCCCCAGCCGATCGCGACCTCGCAGGGCTCTCCGGCTTCAAACGAGAATGAAGGAAAACCGACGAATTCACTACCGAGGTCAAAAATAAAATATTCGCCATCACCGTTGCCGCTGTCAAGCACAGCCTTAGACATATCCTTGCCTCGATCCCCCGTCGAAGGTGAATAGAAAAAGTCTCCCGATCGCACGAGCCTGCCCTCACAAGAGTTGCGGAGAACGAGCTTTTCTATAGGCCTTTTTACCCACTCGCATATCGGCAGTGTGACAGTTACGCTTTCGCAAAAGTCCGCCTCGGGGCTGTTCGCGTCGTAATTCCACGAAAGTCCGAGCTGTGAGGTTATCCTTCGGCAGATACGCGGGATATATCCCTTAGCCTGTCGCGAAGGGGTGGATCGTGAGGTAAACGCAAGCACTCTGCCGTCTCCGACGATCTCCGCAATAAGAAAAGCCGAATCTCCGATACCGGTCTGGCTGTCGATACCGTGGTGCCATACGGTGATTTCGATAATATTATTTCCGTCGCCAAGATATTTCCCGATATTAATTTCATCGAACACTCTGTGCTCAGGATAATCCTGATACTGACCGAATGAAATAAGAGCACCGTTCAGCCTTGCCGTATAATCCGTACCCGCCGCAATGCGTATAAAGGCTTCATCATACCTTCCCGCGAAGGAGAGTCGGAATTCGGCGTAATCATCGGGACAGACTGCGCCCCTTCATCTATTTGTTTTTGATGCGCATCTATATCCTATTCAGAGACCTAATATTTTGCAGCTTCTGTTGCCTTCTTTTGGTCTTCATCTTGTTGAGACTGAGCCTCATCTATTATCTTTTTTTGAGCTTTTTCATCTCCATTATTAGCATTATCTAAATCCTAAATAGTTAAAGGTTCTTCCTGTTCTTTTTCTAAACGAACCATTTGTCTTCTCTAAAATCTATCTGACATATCCTATTCTATTATAAGATGTGCAGCAGAT